>NZ_JAIWNX010000206.1 GCF_020217185.1 Asticcacaulis sp. | reverse complement strand
AAGCGCTTTGAGGCAGCCTTGTCGCCCTTCAGCGCCAGATCACGGCTCTCGAAATTGAAGAAGG
This sequence comes from Asticcacaulis sp., assembly GCF_020217185.1. Classification (GTDB taxonomy): domain Bacteria; phylum Pseudomonadota; class Alphaproteobacteria; order Caulobacterales; family Caulobacteraceae; genus Asticcacaulis. Next base: position 11,369 of record NZ_JAIWNX010000206.1, on the reverse strand, counting down.
TCGCCTTCATCGGCTCGCGGTTCACCGCTACCACCTCAGGCTGCTCCCATTCCGCCACGGGCGCGGTTTGCGCCAGTACCGGCGCCGCGGCGAGCATCATGACCCCCGCCGCCACCGAACCCATCACTATCTTCCTGAGCGATCCAGACATATCTTACCCTTTTTTGTCTGTTTATTTGTCTGATAAATTATGGCGTCAGACTCACGACGTGGCCAGCAAAAAGTGCGGCCAAGGGTAAAAAAGGGCGGACAACGGCCTGTTTCAGGGCGTTGGTGTTTGACCTGTCTCAGCAGGTGATGGGCAAAGGTCAGACAACCCGTGCCGTTCTAAGCGGTGATCAGGGTCACGCTCGACGGTTTCAACCCCTCTGCCGAGGCCGTCACCGTGATCCGCCCGGCCGAACGTCCGGTTTGAACAATGGCCTGCGCCAGACCGTTGAACAGCTTGCGTTCAGAGGCCTTGTCGGCCTCATGGCTGGCCGGATTACCATTGCCGACGCCGATCACCGCCCCGCCGCCGGACAGGGAGAATTTCACCAGATTATCGGCTTTCGGCACCGGGCGGCCCTTGGCGTCAAAGGCTTCGACCTTGAACACCGCCACATCGCGGCCATCGGCCTTCAATGCCGTGCGATCGGCCGTCAGGACCAGCTTCGTCGCCGGTCCGGCGGTTTCGCGCGTGGCCTTCATGACCACCTTGTTACCCTTATAGCCAAAGGCTTGAATCTTGCCCGGCTGATAGACCACATCCCATTCGAGGTGGCGGTTTTTGACGACGCTCTTCTTGCCCTGCGACTTACCATTGACGAACAGTTCGACGGCATCGAGATTCGAATGCACCCAGACGGGGATGTTTTGCCCTTCCTTGCCTTCCCAGTTCCAGTGTGGGAACAGGTGCAGAAGCGGCTCATTCTTCCACCAGGCGCGGTAATAGAAGGCATTGTCCTTCGGGAAGCCACAGGTGTCGAGAATGCCGAATTGCGACGAAATGGCCGGCCAGCGGTTATAGGGCGTCGGCTCGCCGCGATAATCGAAGCCCGTCCAAATGAAGCCACCGGCAATAAAGGCCTTCTCGTCGAACAGCGGCCAGTAGGCTTCGGCGGTCGAGGCCCACCACGGATGCTCGGTGTCGTAGGCCCGCAACACGGAGCGCGCCGGGTCATTGACGTATTCGCCGCGCGTTGAGACCGTTGAGCCGGTTTCCGAGCCATAGATGGGGATGTTCGGATAGTCGGCGTGGAACTTTTCCATCAGGTGATGGCGATAGTTGAAGCCCAGCACATCGACGACCGAGGTGATGCCCTTGCCGTAGGAATTGTCGAGCGCCGCCGTCACCGGACGGGTGGGGTCAAGGCGCTTGCACAGGGCCTTCATGGTTTTGGCGACTTCGATGCCGCGTTCGGTGCCCTGTAGCGGTTCTTCGTTGCAGATCGACCAGGCGATGACCGACGGATGGTTGCGGTCGCGACGGATCATGGCGTCGAGTTGATAGAGGCCGTCCTCACTGGACGACATCTTGCGCGTTTCGTCGATGACGAGGATGCCCAGCCGGTCGCAGGCCATCAGCACTTCGGGGGTCGGCGGATTGTGCGAGCAGCGATAGGCGTTGGAGCCCATGTCTTTCAGTTGCTGCAAACGCCAGACTTGCAGGGCGTCAGGGATGGCGGCGCCGACCCCGGCGTGGTCCTGATGGTTGTTGGTCCCTTTAAGTTTGACCGGCTTCCCGTTGAGCAGAAAGCCTTTTTCGGCGTCAAAGCGGATATCGCGCAGGCCGAAATAGGTCACCACCCTGTCCTGAATACCGTCGTCCGCCTCAACGGTTGTTTCCAGCCAGTAGAGGTGCGGTGTATCGACCGACCACAGGATGGGGTTGGTCAGTTTCAGCGTCTGACGCACGGTGGTGGACTCGCCCGCAGCCACCTCAGCCGTGGCCCCGTCCTGCGCTTCCTTACCCCCGATGGTCGAGGTGAGTTTGACGTTGCGCGGCTGAGCGGAGGCATTGCGTACCGTGGTTTCAATCTCGACCGTGCCGTCGGTCTTTCCGCGCACGCAGACGCCCCATTGCGGGACATGCACGGCGTGGGTCTTCACCAGCCAGACGTGGCGATAGATGCCCGCGCCTTCGTAGAACCAGCCTTCGCCTTCGGTCGCATCAACGCGCACGGTCAGGATATTGGGCTTGTCGTCCGTATTGATAAAGTCGGTGATATCGACCTGAAACGAGGTGTAGCCGCTCTCATGCCGTTTCAGGATAAAGCCATTGAAGATGATCAGCGCGTTACGGAACACGCCGTCGAACTCGATCCACAGACGCTTGCCCTTATCCGCAGGCGACACCGGCACCACGCGGCGATACCAGCCGATAGAGGTTTCGGGGAAGTCGCGGCCGATGGGTTTATAGCCGTGCGCCGCCAGCATGTCGGGCTCATCCTCGCCATTGGCGATGGGGCCTTTGACGCCTTGCGCAAAGGGCAGGGCGACGGCCCAGTCGTGCGGCACGTCGATCTTTTGCCAGTTGGAATCATCAAAATCCGCGCCGACGCAGGTGGCGACGCGCGCGCCTTGCTTGGCGTGGGTACGTAGCGCCAGCCCGTAATCGAAATCGCGGCTCATATCGCTGGCGTGGCCAAAGGTGAAGCGCCAGTCGAGATCGAGCGAGACCCGCTCACGCGGGCCGAGGTCGTCCTGCGGGAAAAAGTCGATGACGGGCTCGGTCGCCTTCGCGGTCGCTACGGCGTGCGGTGCCGTCAGGGCCGCTCCGGTGACGGCAGCGGTTTGCAGCAGGCGGCGACGGTTGAGATCGGTCATGACGGTTCCCTCTGGTTTTACAATTATCTTACAAATAAAAAAGCCGGGTCTTCAAGCGAAAACCCGGCCCCTAAAGTCTCTGAAATCGATTAGAATTTGTACGTCAGATCGAACAGGAAGCGACGGCCATAATAGGACATGTCGCCCACACGGTTTGACTTATAGTCCGTATAGACCTTCATCGGCGTATCCAGCAGGTTGCCCGCCTGGAAGCGCAGCGAGACGCTGGAGTTGATATTATAGCCCGCGGAGAAGTCGAGCGTCGTTTCCGGCATCACGCGCACCAGATTGGTCGAATCCCAGCCGAGGATGGCGGTGTATTCCGAATGGTACTTGGCCCCCAGACGCGCTTCGAACTTCTTGTCCGAATACCACAGGTCAAGAATGGCCGTGGTATCGGCCACGCCGTTCATCGGCAGCGGGTTACCCGCCGGGACGAATTCCTTGATGTTGGAATTGACCAGAGCCAGGTTGGAATAGATGCCAAAGCGGTCCAGCCACGACACATTCGGCAAGAAGGTGTCGAACGGCGTCTGGAAGGTGAATTCGACGCCCGAAATGAAGCCGCCCTTGCTCGAATTGATCGGCGAGGTCAGGGTATAGACATTGCCGTTGATCGTTTCGGTGCGCTGGTTATAGCCGACATAGTTCTTGACGTTCTTGTAATAGCCCGCCACCGCGAACAGCGAGTCCGGACGGAAGTAGTATTCATAAGAGACGTCGATCTGATCGGCCTCAAACGGCTTCAGATAGGGGTTGCCGGCCGAACCCGTATAGGGGGCCGAGGTCGAGATGGCGCGATTGGCCTTCAGTTCGTTCAGCGGCGCGCGCGACATGACGCGGGCCAGACCGAGTTTCAGGAAGCCATTGTCGATCACCTGCACCTTGACCGAAGCCGAGGGCAGGACCTTGGTGTAGCTGACGCCGCCCGTGGTGGGGGTCAGGGTCACGCGCTCGACCCAGTTGCCGGGCGTGGCTTCGACCCAGACGCTGGTGCGCGAGGCGCCAGACGACTGGCTATCGACATTGACGACCCTCAGGCCGACATTACCCGTGACCGGAGCGTCGATGAAGGTCGAGGCGAAATTGCCCTGCACATAGGCTTCGCCAACCTTTTCCGAGACTTCGGAATTGTAGGCGATCTGATCCGGCGACAGGCTGAAGGCGTTGGGGCCATAGACCTGCGTGCGCAGGGCGTCGAAATCGCCCTTCAACATGGCCGGAACGTTGAAATTCTCCAGCTTATAGGCCGTCAGGGTCGAGGCGTTCAGGCTGGCCGTAACGGGGCCCGCGGCCTGCGTATAGCCGGTGGCTTCGGACTTGGTGCGGTCGGCATAGCGGGCGCCGAACTGCAACGAGGTCCAGAAGTCACCGCCGAAGTCGCGGCGGAAATCGAGCTGACCAGACGTCAGTTCGTCCTTGACCTTACCCACGTCATTGGTCCCGGCCACGGTGGACAGGGTGGCCGTCTCCGGCGGTTGCGTGACGGTGATGAACGGGTCTTCGCTCAAAAGCCACGTCATGCTGGACGGATAATATTCCATCTTGATGGCGCGCCAGGTGTTTTCACGTTCGGCATTCGAATAGGAGAGATCGGCGGTGATAGTCCACAGTTCGCTCGACCACTTGCCGTTCAGACCGGTGACCAGCAGCGACTTGTCTTCGGCATAGCGTGCCACGACCGGCATCAGACGCGACCACGCGGTCGTCGCCCCGACCAGATCGCCATTGACGATGACCGGATTGCTGAAGCTGCCCGTATTGCCACCGGCCCAGTTGCCCCAGTTGTTTTCGCCGTACCAGGTCTGGTTCTGGTCTTCCTTGATCTTGTACTTCGAATAGAGCAGATCGTAGGTCAGTTCGAACTGCGCGTTCGGGCGGTATTGTGCGCCGAGCGAGGCCGAATAGCGGTCGGCATCGAGGAACTTGGCTTCGGACCCCGCGCCCCACGGCGTCGGCACCTTGGGGCCGCCCGCGACGACCGGGCCGGTCGAGTTACCGGCGCGGATCGAGTCGTCGTTGAAGCCCCAGCCACGGAAGCTCTCATAGCCGTTCTTCTGCTTCTGACCTGTCAGGCCCACGACAAAGGCGAACTGGTCATTGACCTTCTTCACCCATGAGCCCGAGGCGCGCCAGCCGAGGCCGTCATAGCCCGGAAACGCCTTGCCGCCGTCGTAATAGACGGCCCCGGCGCGGGCCACGAACTGCGGCCCCGAATAGGCGAGGGGACGGATGGTTTGCAGATCGACCGTGCCCGAAATGCCGCCCGACAGGAGGCGGGCTTCGGAGGACTTATAGACGGCAGCCCCGGCGACCACTTCGGAAGGATAGATTTCCCAGCGGACGTTGCGGTCGGGCTCGGAGGTCGCCACTTCGCGGCCATTGACGGTGCCCAGCACCATGCGCGGGCCGATGCCGCGGATCGAGGCCTGACTGTCATTGCCACGATCGCGCGAGGTGGTGACACCCGGCAGGCGCGCCAGAGATTCGGCGATGGTGACGTCGGGCAGTACGCCGATTTCCTTGGCCGAGATAAATTCGGCGACCCCGGCGCTGGAACGCTTCTGGTCGATGGCGTCGCGCAGCGACTTGCGGATACCGACGACCGTCACCTCTTCCGGCTCATCGGCGGGGGCTTCGGCCTGTGCGGTGTCGGCGGTACGCTCGATGCTGGCGGCAGAGGCGCGCACCAGTACGGCGGCGCGGCCATCGTTCGATTTCAGGCTGAGGCCGGTGCCGCTGATCAGTTGGATCAGGGCCTTATCAACGGGCAGCGTGCCTTCAACGGCGTTGGTGCGCAGGCCATTGAGGTCATCGGCGCTGGCCAGCACCTGAAGGCCCGACTGCTGGGCGAAAGCCTGCACGCCCTTGGCGGCGGGTTGCGCAGGGATGGCGAAGGCCTTGTTTTGCGCAAAGGCAGGGGCGCTATAGGCGGCGCTGACGCTCAGCGCGGCGATCAGGGCGGCTCGTGAGGCACCGGAGAACTGGATCATTATGGTGTTTCCCGTAGGACCGCGCCGTGGAGTGGGACTGCGGTTGCTTTTTATCGGGTGTGCCGGTCTGGCGGCAGTCACCCCTCCTGTTATCCAAGATGAAGCCCGAAACGCTTTCCGCCGCCTCATTCGATATTTTTATCTTATTTATTTTATTCCGTGCCGATGACGATGCGCGTGTCGTCGATGCGCACCGGCACGTCGAGCGCCAGATGCACCGAGCGGGCAAAGGTGTCCGGCTGATCGGCGCGGAACCAGCCGACCAGCTTCTCGTCCCCCAGCGCCGGATCGGCAATCACGATCTTGCGGCTGTTGTAGCGGTTGAACTCAGCGGCGGCGTGGGTGAGGCTGTCATTATCGAGCGCGATCTGCCCCTCGCGCCACGCCAGACGACGATCCACGGTTTCGGGAGCGTATTCCGCGCGGATCGGCTGCGACGCATAGGGCACAAAGACCCGGCCCCCGGCCTCGAGGCGTGTAGGGGTGTCCGGTGCCTGTGTGTTCCACACCTCGACCACGCCCTCGCTGACCATGACCTCGGCCCCGTCGGGGTAGCGGCGCACGCCAAACGCCGTGCCGACCGCGCGGGCGCGTACCGTATCGGCTTCGACCACAAAGGGGCGGGTCTTGTCCTTGGCGACCTGAAACCACGCCTCGCCACGGATCAGGCGGATGTCGCGGCGTTTGGCCCCCAGCGCGACATCGAGCGTGGTATCGGTATTGACGCTGGCGATGCTTTGGTCTTTCAGCGGCACCTTGCGCAGTTCACCCACCTCGGTCTGAAGCCGCTGATGGGTCAATGCGGGCAGGATCAGGGCCGCGCCGGCAACCGACGCCGCGATCAGGCCGCCCCCGGCCAGCCATTGGCGACGGGTGAGGGGCCGCGGGCGGGGGGCTAAGGCCCGAAAAGGAGAGGTATGCAGCGTATCGGCGGGGACGCCTGCGCCCATCACGCTGGCGCGATCGAGCATGGCCCAGGCGGCTTCGGCGCGGAAAAAGGCACCCTGATGCCGCGTATCGGCCGCCAGCCACGCCTCAAGCGCAGCCTGATCGGCCTCATCCCAGCGCCCGGCGGCGCGCGCCGCTATGTAGGCCGCAGCCTGCTCGTCAATGGCCGACATGCCGGGTCCGGGTGGGTTGCATCGGCACCAGAGCGGGCGCATCGCCTTCGGCGACCTGCTTTAGGATCAGGGTGAGGCCGCGTGCCGTTTCCTTTTCCACCACGTTCTCGCTGAGGCCCAGCCGCGCGGCGGTTTCGGCCTGAGACAGGCCGTGCACCTTGCGCAGCTCAAACACCGCCTTGCAACGGGCGGGCAGGCTCTCGATAAAGGCCATGACGCGCGACAACTCGCGGCGCGCCGAAACGGCCTGCTCCGGCGTGGGCGACAGATCGGCCCGGCCCAGCTCATCGAGGTTTTGAACGGTGGTGATCGACACGACGCGGTTTTTCCTGATCTGCTCCAGCATCAGATTGCGCGCCATCCGATACAGATAGGCGCGCGGGTCGGTGATATGGGCGTAGCTGGTCTGGCGCAGCAGGCGGTAATAGACCTCCTGAACCAGATCGTCGCGCTCCGACGGCGAAAGCCCGGCGCGCGACAGCCACTGACGCATCCCCGGCTCATGCGGCAGGATGTGCGTCCCGATGAAAGCCAGACGTTCGTCGTGCGCGCTCATAACAGCCCCGCCCGGCAGACGCCTCTACGGTATAAAATGCACGAGCGGCGCGTTTCCGCCGCGTCAGCGCGCTTTTTTTGGCAAAAGCCGGTTTCAATACGCACGGTGGCACTCCCTGAGTCCCCCGTCTCTCGTGATTCAGCCGGTGACGAAAACCGGTTTCCCCATTTTCATCACCTGCCCACAGGCGGGGTTGTCTCACAGAGTAAACACGTCCGCGCGTTTTTGACCAGATATTTGTATGATAAAAGACGCGCGAACGTCGCTGTGTGATTATTTTGTCGATAGGGTCGCCACGGCGGCCTTCGCCGGGACGGTGATTTCTGAGGCGGGGGCGTCTTTCAGGGCTTCGGGGGTGGTGGCAGCCCCGGCCAGCAGGGTCGAACCGGGGCGCTGCCAGCTGCGATAGACGAACCAGCCGTTTTCGCGCGTCATCGGCACGGCCAGACCACCGGTGAAGTCGCCGCTAACGAACAGGGCAGACTGGCCTTCGTCCTTCACCCGGAAGGTCATTTCGACCGGATAGACGTAATCGGCTTTGGGCCAGTCCAGCGCCAGCAGGGCCTTGCCCGCAAAGTCGAAGAAGGTGGCGTTTTCCCAGTTGGAGCCGCTGCCCCAGCGCGTTTTGCACTTGGTGGACACCCACGCCGGTTCCCAATAGACAACGCCCGCGCCGCCATTGTCGAGCGTCAGTTGCATTAGGTCGTGCAGGTAGCGCGCCTGACCTTCGGGCGAAAAGCCATAGGCGGGGAAGGTCGAATCTTCGCCCATCAGATTGACGTTTTCGTCTATATGCTTGTCGGTATAGGGATAGGCGGTTTCGACCACCACAATATCCTTACCCGGATAGGTGTGGCGCAGGCGATTGATAACCGCCCCAAGGCCCGCCATGTCCATTTTCGACCACTTTTTATAATAGCTGATGCCGATCAGGTCATAGCCTTCGATCCCGGCTTTGGTCGCCTTGAGGAACCAGCCCTCGACGTTTTCCGGCTGAGCGATGTGCAGCATGATGCGCGGCGTCTTGCCCGCCTTGAGGCCTGCGTCCTTTACGGCGCGGATACCGGCATTGAACAGGCGGGCATTGCGTTCCCAGTTGATCGGCTTGACCGGATCGCCCTGTTTCCACGTCACCGAGCCCATCATCTCGCCATTGGTTTCATTGCCGACCTGAACCTGATCCGGCATCAGCCCTTGCGCGTTGAGGGTCATCAGCGTGTCGTAGGTGAATTTATACAGGGCTTCGACCTGCTGATCGGTGCTGAGATGGGCCCAGGCGGCGGGTACCAGTTGCTTGTCGCCATCGGCCCAGTCATCGGAATAGTGGAAGTCGAGCAGGACGGGCAGACCGGCGGCCCTGGCCCGTTTCATGGCCCTGGTCACGTCGGCGAGATTGGAATAGGGCGTCCATTTGGGATCATTCCACAGGCGCAGGCGCACCAGATTGGCCCCGGACGACTTGAACAGCGCATAGACGTCTTCTGGCTTGCCGTCGCGGCTGTAGGTCGCGCCGCAATCCTCCATCTCATTCACATAGGACAGGTCGCTGCCGAAATAGTAGGCGCGGCCTTCACGGGCCTCGGCGGCGGGCAGGGTACCCAGCATCAGCAGCAGGGCGGCGGGCAGGGCGCGAAGCGGGTGGGCAAGGGGCATGAGAAACTCCAGAAAGGACTGTCCCTAACCAAGATGAAGCGCGCGGTCTTTTCCGCCGCTGCGAGTCACATAGCAATTATTGAAAACTTATACTCTGGCGTTTAGCCATGGGGCCTGCTGGCTCTGTTCCCCAAGGTTTCCATGTCCGCCCGTGATGACGCACGCTTTGCGCCCCTATCCGCTGGCGGCTATGCCCGCAGTCTGTTGTCCATCGGCGGGGCGTGCGGACGCCTGATTGCAGAAAAAGACTGGTCGCAGAGCGAACTGGGCGACATCGAAACGTGGCCGGCCTGCCTGAAGACCTGCGTCAGCCTGATCGTCGCCTCGCACGTGCCTATGGCCGTGTTGTGGGGTGAAGCGGGGATATTGCTGTATAATGACGGCTATGCGCAGATTGCGGCCGGCAAACATCCGCAAATCCTCGGCATGGGGGCGCGCGAAGCGTGGCCGGAGGCGTCAGACTTCAACGATAATGTTGTGCGGACCGGGCTGGCGGGTCAGACGCTGGCCTATCGCGACGTGCATTTTGAACTCAACCGGTCGGGACAGCCGGAACAAATCTGGTTTGATATCGACTATTCGCCGGTGCGCGATGACAGCGGAAGCCCGGCCGGTATTCTGGCCATCGTGGTTGAAACGACGCGCAAAGTTCTGGCGGAACGCGCCGCCACCGCCGAGCGTGAAAGTCAGGCGCGGTCACTGCGCCACATGCCGGGTTTTGTGGCGACGCTGGAAGGGCCGGACCACGTCTTTACCTATGTCAACGAGGCCTATCGCACCATTGCCGGTGAGCGCGACTATCTTGGGCACAGCGTGCGGCAACTGTTTCCCGAAGTGGCGGATCAGGGCTTTTACGAACTGCTGGACGAGGTGTACCGCAGTGGGCAGCCCTTCACCTCGCGCAGCTTTCCGGTCAATCTCTCCAACCAGAGCGAGACGCGCTATATTGATTTCATCTATCAGCCCGTCTTCGACGACAAGGGTGCGGTGACGGGCATCTTCGTCGGTGGCTATGATGTGACGGAGCACAAGCGCGCCGAAGACGCCCTGAAGGCGCTCAATGCCACGCTGGAAGACCGGGTGACGCACGCTCTTTCCGAGCGCAAGATTCTGGCCGATGTGGTCGAAGCGACCGAAGCCTTTATCCACGTCATCGACACCGACTATAACTGGCGCGCTATTAATCGCGCCACCGTTGCCGAGTTTCAACGTCTGTTCGGCATTACGCCGCGCGTTGGCGACAACCTGCTGGAACGGCTGGCCGATCACCCCGACGCGGTGACGCATGTGCGGGCCCTGTGGGATCAGGCTTTGGCGGGTGAATCCGTACTCACGATAGAAGAGTTTGGAGAAGAGACTGTCGGACGGTACGCCTATGAAATCCGCGCCGCCCCGCTATACGGGCTCGATGGCGAGATTATCGGCGCCTATCAGTTTGCCTATGACGTCACGCAGCGTCTGGAGCAGGACGTCCTCCTGCTGCAAACCGTGCGCGAGCTTGAGGAGCGCGATCGGCTGTGGTCCCTGTCGCAGGACCCGTTCCTGATTACCGATAGCGAAGGGCGCTGGCTGAAGGTCAGTGCGGCCTGGACCCGTCTTCTGGGCTGGACGGCTGAGGAGCTGATCGGTCAGACGGCCCAGTGGCTTGAACACCCCGACGATCACGAAACGACGCGCACACAACTGCGCTCTCTGGCAGCGGGCGGCAGTACGTGGCGCTTTGAAAACCGGCTGCGTGATCGCGACGGCCAGTATCGGACCTTTTCGTGGACAGCGAACGAGGAAAACGGCCTTGTCTATTGCGTGGCGCGCGACATTAGCGACGACATCCGGCGCGCTCGCGAACTGGAAGACAGCCGCGATTTTGCCCGTCTGGCACTGGGGGCCGTCGATGGCATCGGCGTGTGGACCTATGACGTGGCCAGCGACCTCTTCCATTACGATGAGGGCATTGCCAGCGTCTATGCGCTCGATCCCAAAGCGGGCGTGAGCGGCGTCAGCCGCAAGGTGTTTCTCTCTAATGTGCATCCCGATGATCGGGCGGCCTTGCGCACCACTATGGCCGAAGGCCTGACCCGTCACGGCGATATCGAACTGGAATACCGCCTGATCCACCCGGATGGCTCAGTGCACTGGGTGTTGTCGCGCGGCCATACCTATTTCGAGAACGGCAAGGCGGTGCGCCGCACGGGCGTCGGTATCGACGTGACGGCCAAGCGTCAGCTTGAGGAGCAGTTG
>NZ_JAIWNX010000205.1 GCF_020217185.1 Asticcacaulis sp. | reverse complement strand
CGGCAGTCGCAGAAGATGGAAGCCGTGGGTCAACTAACCGGTGGTATTGCTCATGATTTCAATAATATGCTGGCCGTTGTTATGGGGTCGCTTGAACTGCTCAACCGCCGTATCGGCACCGAAGACGTGCGTGCCCGCCACTATGTGACGCAGGGTCTGGAGGGGGCCAAGCGTGCTGCCAACCTGACCCAGCGCCTGTTGGCCTTCTCGCGTCAGCAGCCGCTGCGGCCCGAAACGGTCAATGTCAATCGGCTGGTGGGGGGTATGTCGGAATTGCTGGCTCATTCGCTGGGCGGGGCCATTCAGCTTGAGACCGTGCTGGCCGCCGGAGCGTGGCCAGTGCACGTCGATCCCAACCAGTTAGAAAACGTCCTGCTCAATCTGGGGGTCAATGCCCGCGATGCCATGCCCGACGGCGGGCGACTGACCATCGAAACCCAGAACGCCCACCTCGATTCGCGCTATGTGGCCGAAGAGATCGGCGTGGCGACCGGTCAGTATGTGCTGATCGCTGTTACCGATACGGGGTGCGGGATGCCGCCGGACGTCATCGCCCGTGCCTTCGATCCCTTCTTCACCACCAAGGGCGTCGGCAAGGGGACGGGGCTGGGCCTCAGTCAGGTCTATGGCTTCGTCAAGCAGTCGAACGGCCACGTCCGCATCTATTCGGAGCCGGGGCAGGGCACGACGGTCAAGATCTATCTGCCGCGCCTGACCGGCGTGGATGTGGTCGCGCCTGACAACGGGCCGTCCGAGGGTGTGCTTTTGCCGGGGGAAGCACGCGATGTCATTCTGGTGGTCGATGATGAAGCCGTGGTGCGCCGCTTTAGCTGCGATGCCCTGACCGAACTGGGCTACCGCGTGCTGGAAGCCGACTCGGCGGGGGCGGCGTTGCGGCTACTGGACGCCCATCCGGAAATCCGGCTGCTGTTTACCGACATCGTGATGCCGGAAATCAATGGCCGCAAGCTGGCCGATGCGGCCCAGAAGGCAAGACCTGATCTGAAAGTCCTCTTTACCTCCGGCTATACGCGCAATGCCGTCGTGCACAATGGCGTGGTCGATGCCGGGGTGGAGCTGATCGGCAAGCCGTTCAGTATCGAGGAACTGGCGGCGCGGGTGCGCGAAATGCTGGATCGCAAGGTTTAGAGCGGGATGATTTTAAATGGAAACATCATCCCGCTCTAAATTTCTGTTTTGTCGCGATATTTTTGTCGAAAACCGCTCACACTTTTCGACATATCGCTCCATCGGACGCCTGCGGCGGAGAGCGAATACCTGTATTTGGGGCCTATAAAATTTTCAGTGCCTTCAGAATGTGGAGCGACAGCCGCTGATGCAGTCGAGTCATATCGGCCCACGGATCGGCCTTGCGCCGTTTGAGATGCACCGGCGTGTTTTCCAGCGTAAAGCCCGCCGGATCGAGTTCGGGGCTCAGTGCCTCCCACTCTATCGGCATGGCCACGGACGCACCGGGACGCGCGCGCAGCGCATAGGGGGCCACGGCCGTGGCAGTGTGGTCATTGCGCAGATAATCGACAAAAATCCGGCCTTTACGCTTGGCTTTTGAGGCCTGCGCCACAAAGCGTCGCGGGCTGTCGTGCGTCATGGATTCGGCCACGGCGCGCGTAAAGGCCTTGATGGCGTCCCAGTCGTGTTCAGGCTGAATGGGAATGACCACGTGCAGCCCCTTGCCACCCGTGGTCTTGAGGAAGCTCTGGAGGCCGAACTCGGCCATACGTTCGCGGACCTCCGCCGCCCCGGCCACCACGTTGGCCCAGTCCGCTTCGGGATCGGGGTCAAGATCGAAAATCAGACGGTCGGGACGGTCGGGCGTGGCGGCCATGCAGCCCCAGGGGTGAATCTCCATCACGCCCCATTGGGTCAGGCTGATCAGGCCGCGCTCGTCTTCGATCATTACATAGTCGTCTTCGCGGCCATTGACCTGAATACCGGTATCTTTGACGTGTGGGATGGTAGCCTGGGTGAGCTGGCGCTGAAAAAAGCACTGTCCGCCAATACCTTCCGGGCAGCGGATCATCGAGATGGGACGCCCGGCAATGTGCGGCAGGATGTGGTCGGCGACGCTGAGATAATACTCAGCCACGTCTTTCTTGGTGATATCCGTGCCCGGAAAGACGACACGGTCTGGTGACGAGATGGTGACGCCACCGACCTCGTCTTTTGCGTTTTTTTTCGATGCCGGGGCCCGGCGCTTGGGCTTGCGCGCCGCGGGTAAGTCTTCGGTTTTGCGCACTTCGGTTGGGCTGAGTGGGCGATCGCGGTGAATGTCCTGCGCGGGCTTGTCTTCACGCAGGCCTTGAAACGAGGGGTGGCGCAGGCGGCCATCGGAGGTCCATTCGCCGAACTGCACCTCGGCCACAAGGTGCGGCGCTACCCAATGCGCCCCGCGTTTAAATTCTGGCGGAATGTCACTGAACGGATTATCTTTTTGAGCAATCAGGTCCAGTCTGCGGCGCAGGTCGATGGCGCTGTCGTGGGTAAAGCCCGTCCCCACCTTACCGGCATAGGTCAGGCGGCCCGCCTGATAATAGCCGATCAGCAAAGCCCCAATCCCCTTGCCGCCAGCCCTGGGCAGGGTGAAGCCACCGATGACAAATTCCTGCCGCTTGTGGCACTTGACCTTCAGCCACGCGCGATGGCGCCCGGAGCGGTAAGGGGCATCGGCGCGTTTGCAAATCAGGCCCTCCTGATCCAGCGCACACAGCCGGTCTTTCAGGTCAGCGGCGTCCTTCGCAAAGTGCTCACTGTAGTGAATACGCCCACCGAAATCATTGCCTTTAAACAGCTTTTGCAGTCTGGCTTTACGTTGTAGCAGCGGCAGGCCGCGCAGGTCTTCGCCATCCAAATGCAGCAGATCAAAGACATAATATTGCAGCGGCACGTCGGCTTCACCGGACAGGGTGGCCTGCAGGCTCTTGAAATCCGCGCGGCCTCCTTCGTTCACGGCGACGATTTCGCCGTCCAGTATGGCGCTGGTGACCGGCATCTGCGCCAGACAGTCGGGCAGGGGCCGGAACCGGTGTGTCCAGTCGAGGCCCGTGCGCGTCAGAAGCCGTACCTCGCCATTTTCGATCAGGGCCTGCGTGCGGTAACCGTCGAACTTGATCTCATGCACCCAATCCTTGCCCTTGGGCAGGGCGACGGCGAGCGTGGCCAGCGCCGGCTCTATAAAATCAAGTATGGATTTGGTCTTCTGGCGTTTGGGTGGCGCGTCCTTCGGTCGTGATCGCCACTCGCTGTGGGTATTGGCGGCGATCTCTTCCATGCTTCGTCCCGTCGTGATGCTGGTCGCCTGCGTCTCCAGCCACGCCTCGGCCGCGTCGTCGCGCGCCGCCGCATCCTCGTGCTTGATAAACAGCCAGTTGGCGCGACCGCGATCCTGTGGTCGCGGCTTCATACGCACCAGCGCCCATTCGCCGCTGAGCCGTTTGCCATGCAGCCGGAATTTGAGATTGCCCGCCTTCAGCCCCTTATGCGGGTCGTCCAGCGGTTCCCACGTGCCTTCGTCCCACATCATCACAGTCCCGCCGCCGTACTGGCCCTTGGGAATGATGCCCTCAAAGGTGCCATAGGCGACGGGATGGTCCTCCACCTCAACCGCCAGCCGCTTGTCCTGCGGGTTGAGGCTGGGGCCGCGCGTCACCGCCCACGATTTCAGCACGCCGTCCAGTTCCAGCCGGAAATCGTAGTGCAGGCGCGTGGCATCGTGCTTCTGGATCAGAAAGCGATGGCCACCCTTGCGCCCTGGCTTGCCCTCAGGCTCGGCGGTTTTGGCAAAGTCGCGCTTCTGATTGTAGAGGTCGAGACCCATCTAGCTGGCCTTCTTGCGGGCGGCCGTCTTTGCCGGGGCCTTTTTGCGTTTGGCCGGGGTTTTGCGCGCACGCTTTTCGGCCTTTGGTGGTGCCGGCTCCGGGTCTTTGAGGCTTTTGCGCAGGGCATCCATCAGGTTGATGACCTTGGCGACGGGGCGATCTTCCTCAACGGCCACCGGCTCACGGTTTTCGACCTTGGCCTCGATCAGCTCCTGCAAGGCTTCGCGGTAATGGTCGTGGAAGCGGCCCGGATCAAACTTCGCGGTCTTGCGCTTGATCAGTTCGCGCGCCAGATCGAGTTCCTCGGAGGCCGCGGCCTTTTTCGTGATGTCGTCGAAATAGGGGTCGGAATCGCGCAACTCGTCTTCATAGCGCAGGGTTTGCAGGATCAGGCCCGATCCGCACGGGCGGATGGTGCACAGGCGCTCACGCCCGGCAATGGCCAGTTGCCCGATGCCGGTCGTCTTTGATTGCCTCAGCGCATCGCGAATGACCGCAAAGGTCTGCTCATCGGCGTTTTTCTGCGGCGCGACGAAATAGGGGGCGTCGAAATAGAGGTCGTCAATCTCTTCGGCGGGCACGAACTGCACGATATCGAGCGTGCGCGAGGACGGGATTTTCAAATCCTTGATCTCGTCGGGCTCGATCAGAACGTATTCGCCCTTTTCGACCTCATAGCCCTTGATGATCTCGTCGCGCTCGACCTCGGTGCCGTCTTCGGTGACGTTGAGCCGGTGCACGCGCTCGCCCGTCTTGCGATAGATTTCCTTCAGCGGAATCTGACGCGAACGGTTGAGCGCCGAATAGACATTGACGGGCAGGGTAACAAGCGACAGCCGCAGATTGCCGCTCCAGTAGGGGCGAAGCGCCATGACGGACCTCCGGATGAGGAGGCCAGCCTAAAGCCACGCCGCGTAAGGCCGCACTGCGCGGCTTTGGGGCACGCGTAAAAATGTGCTTAGTCCAACGCCCGGCGGGCCAGTTCGATCGCTCCCAGCATCCCCGCACGATCGCCCAGATTTGCGGCCTGAATATAGCGGTCCATACTGTCGGCAGACTCCAGCGCCTCCAGATAGCCATTGAGCAGCCGGTGGCAGGTCTGACGCGAGGCGTTAAGGACGGGCTCATTCAGCCCGACCCCGCCACCCACCAGAATCCGCTGGGCCGAGGTGATCAGGGCCAGATTGCAGAACAACTGCCCCAGATAGTCGCCCACCATACCCCACACGGCGTGGTCGGGCGGCAGGGTCTCGGCCTTGTGTCCCGTGCGCGCTTCGATGGCCGGACCGCAGCTTAAGCCTTCGCAGCAGTCACCGTGGAAGGGGCAATGACCGGCATAGGTGTCGTCCGGGTGGCGGCGCACGCGGATATGCCCGGCTTCGGGGTGCAGAAGGCCGTGCACCGGCTGATCGGCAACGACCAGCCCGACGCCCAGACCCGTTCCCACCGTCACATAGACAAAGGTGTCGAGGTCTTTGGCCCCGCCCCAGCGTTTTTCACCGAGGGCCGCGCCATTGACGTCCGTATCGAGGCCGATCGGCACTTCGGGATAGGCCTCGGTCAACGGGCTCAGCAGGTCGAAACCGCTCCAGCCCGGCTTGGGCGTCTTGCGAAAGTGGCCATAGGTGGGGCTCTGGGGATTGACGTCGATGGGGCCAAAGCTGGCTATGCCAATGGCGTCGAAGGCGCACCCCTGCGAAAGGGTGTCGAGCGCCCGCAGCACCTCCGGCCACGTCTCTTGCGGGGCGCGCGTGGGGATGCGCAGGGTTTGAAGGTCGTCGGGGCAGGAACCGGCAGCGACATTGACCTTGGTACCGCCGACCTCAAGGGCTGCGAAATAGGGCATGATCAGGCCTCTTCGATAAACCAGCGCAGCCCATAGGCGGGCAGGGTGTCATTGTCTGAGCCTATCAGTACGCGGCCCGCGACCGAATGGATGACGGGTTCGGCGCTAAGATTGGCGACGCAGACAAAACGGCCCGCTGCAAGGGGGCGTTCGATAATCACCAGACGCTCATCAGCCTCAGTGCGCACGGCCTGCCCCGGCGTGAAATCGAGCCCCGACAGGGTGTCGGCCAGTTGCCGGTGGAAGGCGTACATGTCGTGTTCAACAGAGCCGGGCACATGGCGGCGCTCGGCCCTGTCCCAGTCCATCACCGGGCGATGCAGCCAGCGCACCTCGTCCTTCAGGTCCGGATCGTCGCGATAGGCGTCGAAATTTTCCAGCGCGATTTCGTCGCCCATATACAGCAGCGGCACGCCTTCGAGCGCGTAGGTGACACCATAAAGCAGCTTGAGGCGGGCGGGCATCTGCGGGTCATCCTTGCCGCCGCACAGGCTGGCCGCCATGCCGCAACCGGAGGCCGGGAAGCCTTCAGGGGCCTGAAACGCCTCGCCCTTCGCATAGGAGCCCTTGCCGGCAAAGAAATCGGACCAGTGTGTGAGGCGTTCCGGCGCGGCCGTATCGGACAGGGCCAGCCAGATTATGTCGTCATGGCAGCGCACATAGTTCAGCCAGTGGCCATGCCCCGGCTTTTCCCCGGCCCGTTCAATGGTGGTCTTGAGCACATCGGCCTTCTGATCGGCCAGGGCGCCCCACAGGGCGGTCATGACGCCGTTATTATAGGCCAGATCGCATTCACGCGCCTGCGGCGTACCGAAGAAGGGCAGGACCGAGGCCTGCGATTCGATGGCTTCGGCCAGCAGGAAGGTCGAAGGCGCCACAAGGGTCAGCAGGGCGCGTAGCGCCTGAAGGATCAGGTGCGTTTCCGGCAGGTTGCGGCTGATCGTGCCCTTGCGCTTCCACAGATAGGCCGTCGAATCGAGGCGGAAACCCTCCACCCCGGCATTGGCCAGAAAGAACAGGCTGTCGGCCATTTCGACAAAGACGCGCGGATTGGCGTAGTTCAGGTCCCACTGAAACGGATAGAAGGTCGTCCACACATAGCCACCGGCTTCGGCGTCATAGGTGAAGCTGCCCGGCGCGGTGTCCGGGAAAACGTCCTGAAGCGCCGCTTCCCATTCGGCGACCTCATTCGCTGAGTCGAGCACGATATAGAAGTCGGCAAAGGCTGGGTCACCGGCCAGCATCTTCTGCGCCCAGGGGTGTTCGCGCGCCGTGTGATTGCACACCATGTCGAGCACCAGCGACATGTCGCGTACCCGCAACTCAGCCGCCAGCGTCCGTAAATTCTCCATGGTCCCCAGACGCGGATCGACCTCGCGGTAATCAGCCACGGCAAAGCCGCCATCCGAATTGCCTTCGCGCGGTTTCAGCAGGGGCAGGGGGTGGAATATGCCGACCTTAAGGCCTTCGAGATAGTCGAGGTGCTGCGCCGTACCTTCAAGCGTACCCGCGAAACGGTCGATATAGGTGCAATAGGCGGGGCGGCCGGGTTTAAGGAACCAGTTGGGCGTATCGGCGCGGGCGATATCGAGGTGACGCAGGGCGGTCGGACGCGTGCTGCGCGCATCGGCCACGCGGACTTTCAGGTCGTTGAGGCTGTGTTCAAAGCGGGGATCGCCACAATAAAGCGTGCGCAGGCAGGCCTCCGCCTGACGCCACAGCGGGTCGCAGGACAGATCAGCAGAGGCATGAATCGTATCGGGCATCAGAGCGCTTTCCGAAAAGTGTGACGCACTTTTCGGATAAAAAAGCGCGTTAAAATCAAAAATTTAGAGCGATATTTCGATTCAATCTGAACGAAATACGCTCTGAAGTTCCCGGTCTGAAAAAGCGGGCCGCCGAACACACGTCGGCGGCCCAAGGGTAGGGAAGAGGGATCGCAACCGCGTCCTGCCTTTAGATACATTCAAAATGAAAAGGATTACAAGTTAAATATCGCTGACCTATACCGATTTGACGAATTTGAAAGGCTTGGCTGTGGCAAAAATGCCAAATCCCGGCTCTTTTGGGTCTGAATCGGCGGCTTTAGAAAGAATTAACTTGAAAACGTTTACAATAAATGATGCTTTCCGAACCAGGCCCGGAGCGAGACTCAAAGATCCCGTCCGGACGTAATGAAAAATGCGAAGCCACGCGCTTCATCAGGAGGAATAATATGTCAAAGTCGATATGGACGACCGGCGGCGTTTCGTTGGTGGCGCTCATGGCAGTGCTGGGTTCACCCGCTTCTGCGCAGGATCAGTCTGCCGATTCAGGCGTCACCGAGGTGGTCGTCACCGGTGTGGCGCGCAAGGCCAACAAGCTCGACACCTCGATCTCGGTTAGCGCTATTCAGGTCGAAGACATGCAGAAGTTTGCGCCGCGTTCGGCCGCCGAAGTCTTTCGCAACATCCCCGGCGTGCGCTCCGAATCGACGGGCGGCGAAGGCAATGCCAATATCGCCGTGCGCGGCCTGCCGGTCGCGGCGGGCGGGGCCAAATTCCTTCAGCTTCAGGAAGACGGCCTGCCCATTCTGGAGTTCGGCGACATCGCCTTTGGTAATGCCGACATCTTTCTGCGTACCGATCTGACGGTCGGCCGCGTCGAAGCCATCCGCGGCGGCACCGCCTCAACCCTGGCCTCCAATTCGCCGGGCGGCATCATCAACATCATCTCCAAGACCGGCGCGAAGGAAGGTGGCACGCTGCAACTGACGCAGGGTATCGACTTCGGTCAGACGCGCGGTGATTTTGAATATGGCGGCGCCCTGTCGGATAAGATCGACTTCCATATCGGCGGCTTCTACCGCTCCGGCGAAGGGCCGCGCAAGGCCGGCTACACCGCCAATCAGGGCGGGCAGATCAAGGCCAATATTACGCGCAAGTTCGATAACGGCTTCGTGCGTCTGGGCGTCAAATATCTGAATGACAAGTCGATCGGCTACCTGCCTATGCCGATGAAGGTGACGGGCACCAATGGCGACCCGAAATGGTCGTCGGCACCGGGGCTGGATGCCAAGTCCGACACCATCCACTCGGTCTATTTCATGCAGGACGCCGGTTTGAACGGCAGCAACAATCGCTCCGTGACCAATGTGCGCGACGGCATGGCCCCGAAAAGCCTCGTCTTCAATGGCGAAGCGCAGTTCGATATCGGCGGTGGCTGGACGCTGAACGACAAGTTCCGCTTCGCCAAGACCGAGGCCAACTTTATCGCGCCCTTCCCGGCGACGGTGGGCACTTCGGCGGAGATTGTTTCGGGTATTAACTCGGCTCTGGGAACGGCGGGGACGCGGCTTGTGGTGGCCAATGGGCCGAATGCCGGTTCGACCTATACGGGGCTGGCCATGATCATGCACACCTTCAATACCCGCCTGAACAGCCTCGACAATTCGGCCAACGACCTCAAGCTGCAAAAGACGTTTGACGCCCTGGGCTCGAAGATCGACCTGACCTTCGGTCTCTATAATTCGTCGCAGACGATCAATATGGACTGGGTGTGGAACAGCTATGCCATGGAAGTGGCCGGTGATAATGCGAGCCTGCTCAACCTCTATGCCGGCAACACCAACCTGTCGCAAAACGGCCTGTTCGCCTATGGCGTGCCGGTGTGGGGCAATTGCTGCACCCGTCATTATGATGTGCAGTACGACATTGTGGCCCCCTATGTGATTGCCAGCGGCGAGTGGGGCAAGCTGACGCTCGAAGCCTCGGTGCGTCAGGACGAAGGCAAGGCGCGCGGCACCTATGCCGCCTCAACCCAGATGGCCAATTTCGACGTCAATGGCGACGGCGTCATCTCCAATCCGGAAAAGAGCGTCTCGTTCGTCAATTATGCGGCGGCCAAGCCGGTCAATTATAACTGGAGCTACACCTCCTACTCGCTGGGGGCCAATTACCGCGCTACGGACCACCTGTCCTACTTCGCCCGCTACTCGAAGGGCGCGCGCGCCAATGCTGACCGCCTGCTGTTCGGTAAGGTGCGCGACGACGGTTCGGTGTCGCGTGAAGACGCCATCGACTTCGTCAAGCAAACCGAAGCCGGTGTGAAGTACCGCAGCGGCCCGCTCAGTGTCTTCGTGACGGCCTTTGCTGCCGAAACCGAGGAGCAGAATTTCGAAGCCACCTCGCAGAGGTTCTTTGACCGCGTGTACGAGGCCAAGGGCATCGAGTTTGAAGGCGCCTATCGCATCGGCAATCTCAGCCTCAACGGTGGGGCCACCTACACCAAGGCCGAGATCACCAAGGACGCCCTGAGCCCGACTGCGGTCGGTAAGCGT
>NZ_JAIWNX010000204.1 GCF_020217185.1 Asticcacaulis sp. | reverse complement strand
CCGCGTCGTCAGGCCGAGTGGGTGTTCCAGTTCACGCCGACCTACAAGATGGACAAGCTGGAATTCGGGGCGAACTTTGTCGGCACCACCGACGCCTATGCGCAGGACGACAACCAACTGGTCATGCCGGGTTATGTGCAGACCAACCTGTTTGCCGATTACAGCCTGACGGACGACTTGACCGTTTCGCTGAACGTCAACAATGCCTTTGACGTCCTGGGGATCACCGAGGTTGAAGAAGGCGCGATCACCGACAATGCGACCAACTATGTGCGCGCCCGCGCCATCAATGGCCGCACCTCGACGATCAGCCTGAAGTATCGGTTCTAAAGCCTCATGCCAAAAAGTGGGTACCATTTTTTGGATAAACATGAGGCGTCAAAAAAGCCTCATGCCAAAAAGTGGGCACCACTTTTGGGATACACATGAGGCGTCAAAAAATGCCTTAGCGTGAAGGCATCGGGAGCGGGTCGCATCCCCTCTGCGGCCCGCTTCCGTTCTTTTTCTCGCCTACGGCTTCTGAACGTATAACAACAAAATACAGGGAACCGCTCCATGACGACATCTGCGCCGCATCTGGCCCGCCCGGCCAATATCGCCCTGATTACCGGGCTGACCTATCTGATGTTCATGATGTTCGCCATGACGACGGACGCGGTGGGGGTTATCATCCCCGAAGTCATCCGCGATTACGGCCTGAGCATGACCGAGGCGGGGGCGTTTCATTACGCCACCATGGGCGGCATCGCCATTGCCGGTCTGGGGCTGGGGTTTCTGGCCGATCGTCTGGGGCGCAAATGGACGATCATTCTGGGGCTGAGCCTGTTTGCGCTGAATTCCTTCCTGTTTGCCGTCGGCAATGATTTTCTCTTTTTCGCCTGTCTGTTGTTCATTTCAGGTCTGGCCATCGGGGTGTTTAAAACCGGAGCCCTGGCCCTGATCGGCGACATCTCCACCTCCACCGAAAGCCATACGCGCGTCATGAATATGGTCGAGGGCTTTTTCGGCGTGGGCGCCATCATTGGCCCGCTGATCGTTACCCAGCTTCTGGTGTCGGGCGCGTCGTGGAAGTGGCTCTATGTGATTGCCGGGACGCTGTGTACACTGCTGATCATAACGGCCTTTGTGGTGCGCTATCCCGAACGGCAGAGGAGCGCGAGCGACACTTTCAGCCTGAAGGCTTCGCTGGGCCTTGTGCGTGATCCCTATGCTCTGGCCTTTTCGGCGCTCGCCATGCTCTATGTCGGGGTGGAAACCGCCATCTATGTGTGGATGCCGACCCTGCTCAAAGGCTATCAGGGCCCGGCCGTGTGGCTGGCGCTGTATGCGCTCAGCGTCTTCTTCGTGCTGCGCGCCGCCGGGCGTTTTCTGGGGGTGTGGATGCTGGCGCGCCTGAAATGGACGCTGGTCCTGCTGCTGTGCGCTGGGGCCATTCTGGCCTGCTTCGTGGCGGCCCTGATCGGCGGGCAGGCTGTGGCGGTCTATAGCCTGCCCCTGTCGGGCCTGTTCATGTCGGTCATGTACCCGACGATCAATTCCAAGGGCATATCGGGCTTCCGCAAGGCGCAGCATGGCGCGGCCGGCGGCGTGATCCTGTTCTTCACCTGCCTCAGCGCCGTCGTCGCCCCTCTGGCCATGGGGGCGGTGTCGGATGTCTTTGGCGGGGCGCAGTACGGGTTTGTGCTGGCCACCGGTCTGGCTCTGATCCTGTTTGTGGCGCTGGTCTTCAACCACCGCCGCGACCCGGCCGGCGCGCGTCTGAACGCGCTTAATGCCGAGTACTGATCAGGTTGAGGCCCGCTCGATCAGTCCGGCGGCCAGAACGGCGGACGAGGTCTTTTCTCCCGCCAGCCGCCGGAACAACAGATCGACCATCAGTTGCGCCCCCAGCCGAAGGTCCTGCTTTACGGTGGTCAGGGCCGGGGACATAGTCTTCGACATGGCAACATCGTCGAAACCACACACAGCCACATCCTCCGGCACGCGCCGCCCGGCATCGCTCAGGGCGTGGATGGCGGCCAAGGCGATGACGTCCGACGCCGCAAAGATGGCATCGAAGCGCCGACGCGAAGCGACCAGCCCCTTCACCGTCTCATAGGCTGAATCCGGCGTGAAGTGCGTCTCGATGATCTGCGCGGGGGTAAGTTTATGCCCGGCCAGAGCCAGCCCCTCGCTAAAGCCTTTGAGACGCGCCGCCACTTCGGGCACCTGAGCGGGTCCAAGGAACAGGATTTGCTTGCGGCCCTTGCTCAGCAGATGCTCCGCCGCCAGCCGTCCGCCGTGGACATTGTCCACGCCGACCGAGCAGTAGCCCTGATCCGGTAACCGTTCGCCCCACACCACCATCGGGTTATAGTGGGCCGAGATGGCGTTGATTTCGTCGTGCTGATCGCTTTGCCCCAGAACCAGCATGGCATCGAAGCGGTGCGACTTCACCAGCGAATTCAGCCAGCCGCTTTGCGGTGAGAGATTCTTGGAAAACAGCAGGTCATAGCCGCGACGAAACACCTCTTCGGAGAGGTAACCGACCAGTTCGAGCAGGAACGGGTCGGTCATCTGCTGACCGGTTTCGTGGCCCAGCGGCAGAACCAGACCAATGGTGCGCGTTGTCTGCATACGCAGGTTGCGCGCCGCCTGATTGACGGCGTAGCCGTGCGCTTCGGCGATAGCGATGATGCGCTGCTTTTGCGGCTCCGGCACCAGCGGACTGTCGGCCAGGGCGCGCGAAACGGTGGCCAGAGACACTTCGGCCAGACGCGCAATGTCGGTCATCTTGACTTTGGCGGGGAGGGTGTCGGTCATGGCAAATCGATCCTGAAACGCAAAGACTAGAGGCATTTGGCCTCTGTTTCAATGTCTTATGCAGGGATTTCGGCGTTTACGCCTTGGGGCCATAGACCTCGCACAGGGCCTCTATCACCTTCTGTGTTGCCGGATCGCCCAAGGCGTAGTAGATGGTCTGACCGTCACGGCGCGTGGAGACCAGATGTTCCGCCCGCATCTTGGCCAGATGCTGTGAGGTGCCGGCAATAGGCTGCCCCAGATAGTCGGCGAGATCGGAAACGCTGGCCTCACCCTCAAAAAGCCGGCAGAGGATCATCAGGCGGGGCTCGCTGGCCAGAAGCTTGAGCATCCTTGTCGCGCGCTGCACATTGGGCTTCAGATTTTGCAGGTCCTGCGCGGTGACGGTCATGACTCAAATTTTCTTTCTACGCATTTGAGTTATCAATAGTATCTGGATAGTTATTCCGGCTGGGATTGGGTTCGAATAGCCTGTTCTAAAATTTCGGCAACGCTAATCCGGCCGTAATCGGGCATCCCTGATGTTTTCGACTATGTGGCGTATTTCGTCATAGATGACCGTCCAGTCCACGTCGAAATTGGCACGGTCCTTCATACCCGACGGCCCGTCATCCATATCCCGAATATGTTCACGGCCGATATACCGCATAGGGACCTGATTTTCACGAAAATAACTGTATAGATAGCCATTAAGATGGTCAGGCGCCAAAAAGGTGCGATTGGAAAATCCTACGCCGGGCTTATTGGCAATCCATCTGACCTTGGCCAGACCTGCACCGATCGGGGCAATAAAGGCGTCGCAGTGACAGCAAAGCAGGAGGCTTTCAAAAATACTGCACCCTATAGAATTCCAAATCTGTACATTGGGGCAACCCGCTATGATAGCGGTTGCAATCGCCTCTTCATCCTGAACAGACATGGGTAGTGCGGTCGACGTGCCATCGGCTGCCGCATTCAACCCATCTATGATGACGCGCAAGTTCGGATAATGCTGAGCCAACGCGTTGATAATTTGAATATAGCCCTCTGTCTGCGTCTCCCAGCTTCGGTTGCCCGTTCTGAGAGTAATCATCAGTATCGGACCATCACTATCGCAAAAACGCCTCACCGCATTCTTGAAATCCGCAGCCAGCTGCGTGTCACAAAAGCGAACGATACGGCCCGCGAGATCTTCAGACACATGACAGTTACGAACACTGTATAGGGTGCTTTTGTGTTCAAGCATTAACCGGAATAAATCCAGGTCTGTGTTGAGTTTTACGACCTTTCCTGCCTGCTCACATTCCTTTTGATACAGAGCTGAGACACCACCAAAAAAGTGGCAATTATTGTAAGTTGTTATGATATCGAGACTTTCGGGATCAACCATTTCAAACAGTGGCGACCAGCCTGAAATGATGTTCCAGATGTAGTGCCCGATATGTCCCATCGCCGACTCGGCTAACATAATCGTGCGTTCGGGTGTATTTAAATAGTCCTGTACCGCTTCGAAATGCTGGACCACCCGTACCAAGGTACGACTAAAATCCACGTCGCCTTTAGGGCGAATCTCAGAAGTGATCAGCACCTCCGACTCCGGAAACACCCATATCTGGTCAGACGGTGCGTAATTTATAGTCCGCTCCGACATGATGACGACCGCTTGACCGTTATGTCTGTGCAGAAAAACGTGCTCGTCCAGCGTATCCTTGCAGACCTGTACAGACCCGCTAAAGGGGCAAAGCACCGGTTTCCCGCCGGCTTTGATTCCGCAGGCTATGTCTCTTATACGAAAAGAGTAATCATAGGACAGATGTGGCAGTTGAGGCAGGCTTGACTGCATGGCGTGGCCCACGCCATTCGGCCCGTCACAAAGCGCAGCAATAAATACAGGCGACAAACCACAGCTCTTCGCTGTTGCGATCAGGGTTTTCTGGTCTTCTGTTGCACGAACCACCCGGAATTGTTTGACCCAATGACAGGCGAGGGTTGCCAAAGGGTATCTGCCTTTTTCAAAAGCCGCGGGCTCTCCCCGGAAAAAGGCCTTTATCACCTTGGAGAACAACCCAATTTCATCGCGTAACACCGACGGCACCCAGTCGCAGACAGGGCTGCGATCGTATATGGCACAATGGTCAAGGAAGACGGCGGCCCAATCGGGAAGGGGCACATCACTCGCAAAAGCCAGAGCCAGATACGCGTGGCCCGCGGCAAAATCGCCCCTGTCCGCCGCCTGCCGCCCCAGATAGGCCTGCAACAGGGCTGTTTTCACATCTGAGGGAGCCTGTGATTTGCCGAACACGGCTTCCAGCTCATCGATCCGCCCCAGTTGCAGAGCGATATGGGCCAGAATGAATAAGGTATGGCTGCCATAGACGTCACCAAACAGGTCGCTGGCCAGCAGGGTTTCAAAAAACGATTCTGAATTACCCATATTGAGGTAACAAACCGCCAGAATCTCGCTCAGAATATGGCGATCCGCATTGATGGGGGTTTCAATCAAACGGGCTTCCAGATAGTCCGCAGTGCGGGGATCGTCACCCGATATAAGCCGGTTGTGCGCGTCGCACAGCCACAAGGCCGTTTGGGTTTGATTTCTCAGTAAAAGCAGACAGTTGCCATCGAAAAAACTGAGAGCGGCCTCGACCTCCCATCCCGCACCTAATGGCGGCAGTGTCGTACCAAAGTGTAGCAAACGGACATGATCGCCGAGATTAAGCGTCAGCCTTTCCTGTTCGACGTTTATCCGTCGGTGAAACTGAAACATGCAGTTTAAATCCATTGGGTCTCAGGCTGCGAAGTAAAGCGCCCGTCTGAGCACGCTCTGGCTTCGTCCGTTATGAACAACCTGATACCCAAAGACCCTGAGAGCGTCGAGTGCAAAAGCCGGACCTCTGCCAGCGGAAAAACACGACACAATATGCGCCACCGACGACGCGCTCGCCCTGCCTGTTGAGCTTGTTTAAGCCGCAGGCTATCTCGCCATTGTCGGCGTCTGCGACGTCCAGCGGATAAGGTCGGTATTGTAGCCCAACTCACGCGCCCGGTTACGCAGGTCTTCGCGCACCTTGACGGCCGGTGACGGCGCGCGCGTCAGAATCCACAGATACTTGCCCGACGGCTCGCCGACGATCGACCAGCTATAGTCCTCGGCGTGATCGAGCACCCAGTAATCGCCGATATAGAATGGGCCGAAGAAGGAGACTTTCAGCTTGGCATTGCCGCTGTCGCTGACGATCTTCGCCTTGCCCTTCGACGACTTGCCCGGTTTACCCTTGCGCCAGCCGCAGGTGTTGAGAATGGTGATCTTGCCATCTTCGGCGAGGCTATACTGCGCCGTGACCTGATCGCAGTCCTTCTCAAAACGGTTCTCATAGCGCCCCAGTTCGTACCACAGGCCCAGATAGCGCGTGAGTTCCACCGGCCTGGCCGGTTGCGGCACGTTCGGATTGCCTACCGGCATGGCGGTGACGGCCTGAGCGCTGAGGGCCAGAAGTGCAGCAGAGGCGAGGGCGAGGGGCAGGGCGTAGTGGCGCGGTTTCATTGAGGTCTCCATATCTTCAGTCAGCGTGCCAGTGGACGTATAAGGATGCGATCCGACGGTGCGTGAGGTTCATGTGCGGATGGGCAGGATGGTCCGCCCATAAATCAGATAAGGGGTAAAGGCCTCACCCTGCGCCGCTTCGCTAAGGGCTTCATGCTGGATATCGAGCCCGCCGGTAAAGCTGCCGAAGGCGGGCAGGATCAGGCGTTTGCGGTTAAGCGCAAAGCATTTGCCGCTGACCTTGTGACCGCGCACGCGCGTGGTCAGCTTGGGGTGGAAATGGCCGATAATATGCGGCTGATCCGTCGGCTCGGCCTCGTGGCGAAAAGCGATGCCCTCCACCACATGATCGTCCACAAAGGTCAGGCTGTCGTCGCGGATCAGGCCGACATCGTGATTACCCTCGACCCACAGACACGACTCGACCGTGCCGCACAGGCTGAGCAAATGGCTTCGCGTGTGGGCCTCCAGCCTTTGCCACGCGCCGCGATCGTGGAAGCTGTCGCCAAGCAGAATAAGGGTGCGCGGCTGATAACGCGCGATCAGGGCTTCGAGGCGCGTTAGCGTGTCCAGCGTATCGTAAGGGGCGATGGCCGATCCGAACTGCGCCAGAAAGGTCGATTTTTCGAAATGCAGGTCCGATACGGCCAACAGGCGGTGCGCCGGCCACCACAGGGCCAGTTCGGCATCGAGCACCATCTTGTGCCCCGCAAACTCTACCTCAGCTGTCGAGGCCATCGACCACCTCCTGTATCAGGCGTTCGGCCGCCGCTTCGGCGCTTTCCTGCTGCAACAGGGCCTCGATACCGCCACCGGGCAGGCGCTCGGTCCGCACATCCAGAATAACGGGCAGGGACAGGGGCGAGGGACGGGGCAGGTCGCAAAAGGCGATCCGGTCGCGGAAGGTCAGGATGAGGTCGGTCAAACGGTCGAGGTCCAGAAGTTCGCGTTCGGCATCGGCGCGCGACAGCCGCAAAAGCACATGATCTGGCTCATACTTGCGCAGCACATCATAGATGAGATCAGTCGAAAAGGTTACCTGTTTCAGCGTCTTGCGCGCGGCATTATGATTCTGTTCTACCAGACCGGCAATGGTCGCCACGCGGCGGAAGGAGCGTTTGAGCATGGGCGAATCCGCCAGCCATTCCTCCAGTTCGTCGGCCAGAATATCGGTCGAAAACAGGTCATGGATCATGCCGTCGGTCACCTGTTCGACGCTGTTGATGGCCAGCCCGTAATCGGTGACGGTGAAACTCAAGGGATGAAGCTGGTGGCGTTCCATGCGTCGCGAAAGGAGCATCCCCAGCGTCTGATTGGCGCGCCGGCCCTCAAACGTATAGAGGACCAGCGTATAGAGCTTGCCGCGCGGAAAACTCTCGATCAACAGGTCCTGACGGTCGGGCAGGCGCGAAAACCGCGTTTGCAGCCTCAGCCAGTCGCGCACCTCTGCGGTTAGTTCGCTTAGCGTCGTCTCCGATTGCAACAGGCCGCGCACCCCGTCAGCCAGGAAGGTCGAAAGCGGCATCTGCCCGCCGGAATAGGTGGGTAATAATGGTTCTTTGGCGGCACTGGGGCGGGCATCGAGCGTCATGTCGTGGATGCGCTCAAAGGCCAGCACCTCACCGGCGAAGAAGAAGGTGTCGCCGGGTCGCATAGACTGTCCGAACTGCTCCTCGATTTCCCCCAGATACTTGCCGCCGCGTCCGTGCAGCCGCCGCACCTTGAGCTTTCCAGCCTCGATAATGACGCCGATATTCTGGCGATGACGGCGGGCGATCTGGGCGGAGGCGGGTACCCACCCCTGTGCGGTTTCGCTCAGGCGGTGCCAGCGGTCGTAGTTTCTCAGCACATAACCGCCATCGACGACGAAGCGGAACAGGGTCTCGAACTGCGCATAGCTCAGGTCGCGATAGGACCACGCAGTCCGGACAATGGCATAGAGGGCTTCGGGCCTCACCGGTGCGCTGCACGCCGCATTGAGGATGAATTGCGCCAGTACGTCCTGCGCCCCCGGCTGAGGGACATCGCCGTCGAGTTTCCCGGCGCGGATCGCGGCAATGGCCGCTTCGCATTCCAGCACCTCAAAGCGATTGGCCGGGCACAGAAAGGCCTTTGACGGCACATCGACGCGGTGGTTTGACCGGCCGATGCGTTGCAAAAGGCGGCTGACGCCCTTGGGTGCCCCGACCTGTATGACCAGATCGACATCGCCCCAGTCGATGCCCAGTTCAATGGCCGAGGTGGCGACCAATGCCCGCAACTTGCCGGCAGCCATCAGGCTGATGGTCTTCAGGCGCATCTCGCGCGTCAGCGAGGCGTGGTAGATGGCGATGGGCAGGGCCTCTTCATTGGCCTCCCACAGGAACTGAAACAACAGTTCGGCCTGCGCGCGGGTATTGACGAAGACGATGGCGGTGCGCGCCTTTGCGATCTCGGACAGGATTTCCGGCACCGCGTACTGCGCCATGAAGCCGTTATAGGGCGGCGCTTTGCGCGTCGGCAGGATAGCCACCTCCGGCGCGGCCTCGGCCATACCCAGGGTGCGGCTGTCGAGATGTTCGACGGCGTTAGCCTCGTGGCCCAGCCAGTCGCAGAACCGCTCAGGCTCGGCCACCGTGGCCGACAGCCCGATGCGGCGAAAGCCGGGACTGAAGGCCTCAAGTTGCGCCAGCGCCAGCGCGATCAGGTCGCCGCGCCGTGACGCCGCCACCTGATGGATTTCGTCAATAATGACGGCCTTGAGCGTGCCGAACATCTGGGCGGCCTCCGGATAGGAGAGCAGCAGCATCAGCGATTCCGGTGTCGTCAGCAGGATGTGCGGCGGCCTGGCGCGCTGGCGCTGGCGGCGATATTGCGACGTATCCCCCGTGCGGCTTTCAACGCTTACGGGCAGGCTAAGGGCCTCGATCATTGCCGTGACATTGCGTTCGATATCGTAATTTAACGCCTTCAGCGGCGAAATATACAGCGTATGCAAACCGTTTGGCCGCGTCTGCGTAATATCAACGAGGGACCCCAAAAACCCCGCCAGCGTCTTTCCGGTGCCGGTCGGCGCGGTCAGAAGCGTCGAACGACCGGCGGCAAAGCGCGCCGTCATCTCACGCTGATGCGGCAACAGGGTCCAGCCTTGCGAACTAAACCACGACTGGAAGGCATCAGGTATCGTCATGGGACGCTTTTAACGTGATCGGTCATAAAAAGGCAGTTATCCCGCCTCTTACGTTCAGGACCGCCGGGGTGATCAGTGACCCACCCGCGTGACTGGATCGAAGTGCGGCCGCAAGGCGTGTGGTGCCGGCCCGGTGACTTCTTTATCGACCCCATGCAGCCGGTCGAACGCGCCGTCGTGACGCACGGCCACGCCGATCACGCCCGTGCCGGTCATCAGCATGTGTTTGCGACGCCGGAAACCCTCGCCATCATGCGCAGCCGCTATGGCGACAACCATTTCAGCGAAGCCGAACACCCGCTGACCTATGGGCAAAGCGTTGACATCAACGGCGTGCGCCTCAGCCTGCACCCGGCGGGGCATATTTTGGGTTCGGCGCAGGCGCGGCTGGAATATGACGGAGCCACCATCGTCTTTTCCGGCGATTATAAACGCCGGGCCGATCCGACCTGCGCGCCGTTTGAGCCGGTGCCGTGCGATGTGTTTGTCACCGAGGCGACCTTTGC
>NZ_JAIWNX010000203.1 GCF_020217185.1 Asticcacaulis sp. | reverse complement strand
CCTGCCGGTGTTTCGCCATCCACCTTTGGAGGACGAGATTGCGCGCCTGCTGGCCTCGCTGCGGCAGTTTCCGGATCGCTGCCACCTCGTTGGGGCCTACGCTCTGGGCAAGTGTCAGCGTGTCATCTGCGCCCTGCGCGCGGCGGGCTATGTCGAAACCCTCTATCTGCACGGCGCCATGCAGCGATTGTGCGACCTTTATCAATCGCTTGGGGTCGATCTGGGGCCATTGGAGCCGGTGACGGCGGAAAACGCCCGGACTTTGGCCGGAAAGATTGTCCTGTGTCCGCCCTCGGCGCTCAAGGACCGCTGGTCACGGCGACTGCCGGAGGTACTGACGGCGGCAGCCTCCGGCTGGATGCGCATACGGGCGCGCGCCAAACAGAAGGGCGTCGAACTGCCGCTGGTGATTTCCGACCATGCCGATTGGGACGAACTGATCCAGACCCTGAGAGATGTCGGTGCGCCGGAGGTGTGGGTGACGCATGGCCGCGACGACGCGCTGGTGCATCAGACGACACAGATGGGTCTGAAGGCCCGCGCCCTGCACCTGATCGGCTACGAGGATGACGCGGAATGAAAGCCTTCTCCCGTCTGCTGGAAAGCCTCTATTACGAGCCATCGACACTGGGCAAGACGCGGCTGCTGCTCGACTATCTGCGCACCACGCCCGATCCCGACCGCGGCTATGCGGTGGCGATCATTGCTGGCGACCTGTCCCTGCCCAATTTCCGGCGCGCAATGGTGCTGGAGCTGATCCGCGCGCGGGTCGATCCAACGCTTCTGACCCTCAGCCACGACTATGTCGGCGAACTGTCGGAAACCGTCGCCCATCTGTGGCCCGCGCCGGAATCCGAACAGGGCGACCTGCCGCCGCTGGCTGAGGTGGTTGAGGCCTTGCGCCATACGCCCAAGGCGCAACTGCCCGACTATGTGGCGGGGTTGCTCGATCGGATGACCTCACCCGAACGCTGGGCTTTGCTCAAGATCGGGGCCGGGGCGCTGCGCATAGGTGTGTCGGCGCGCCTGCTCAAGCAGGTGCTGGCGAAATTCGGTGATCAGCCGGTCGAGCGCATCGAGAGCCTGTGGCACGGCATAGACCCACCCTATCAACCGTTGTTTGACTGGCTGGAAGGGCGGAAGGCGGAACCGGTCGTCAGCGAGCGCCTGACCTTTACGCCGGTCATGCTGGCCCATCCGCTGGAGGTCAGGGACCACGCCCTGATTACGCCCGACACCTATGCCGCCGAATGGAAGTATGACGGCATCCGCGTGCAGATCGTGCATTCGGGCATCGGTCGCGCCCTGTTTACGCGGACGGGTGACGATATTTCCGGGTCGTTTCCGGACGTTCTGGCGCATCTGAATTTTCATGCGGTGCTCGACGGCGAACTGCTGGTGCAGCGCGGCGAAGAGACGGGGACGTTCAACGATCTGCAACAGCGGCTGGGGCGCAAAGCCCCTTCGGCAAAATATATGGCCGACTATCCGGCGGCGATTGTCGCCTATGATGTGCTGTTTCTGGAGGGCGAGGATGTGCGCGCCTGCCCCTATGACCAGCGCCGCGCCCTGTTGCAGGCCGCCCTTGAGCGCCACCACCCCGACGGCATCCGTTTGTCGCCGCAACTGCCCTATGGCGATTTTGCCGAACTGGAAGCCTTGCGCGCCAGCGTCGATAACGCCTCGGTCATCGAAGGGCTGATGCTGAAACGCCGCGACAGCGCCTATGTCGCCGGGCGACCGACGGGGCCGTGGTACAAGTGGAAGATCAACCCCAAACTGGTCGATGCGGTGCTGATGTACGCGCAGCGCGGATCGGGCAAGCGGTCGAGCTTCTATTCGGACTTCACCTTCGGTCTGTGGTCCGGCAATCAGCTCCTGCCCATCGGCAAGGCCTATTTTGGCTTTACCGACGCCGAGTTGAGGGAACTCGACAAATGGGTGCGCCACAACACGCTCAACAGCTTCGGGCCGGTGCGCGAAGTGAAGAAAGAACTGGTGTTCGAAGTGGCCTTTGATGCGGTCAACCGGTCCAAACGCCACAAGTCCGGCTTCGCCCTGCGCTTCCCGCGCATCAGCCGCATCCGCTGGGACAAGCCGGCGCAGGAGGCGGATCATCTGAGCGTTCTCGAACCTCTGGCGGGTACAGGCTGAGGCTTGCCGTGGGTTTCATTTGATGAGACTGTGGGGCGTTACTCAGGGGGTTCCGCATGGCAGGTATTGATCTTTACGCACCGCGTCCGGCAAAGGCGCGCCGCACCTGGACGTGGGCGGCGATTGTGCTCACGATCCTCTTTATCATTCTGGGGCAGATCCCCGTCGTAATCGCGATGACGTGGCTGAAACTGCCTTTAGAGACGGGTATCGACTGGCGCGCCGACGCGCTGATGCTGGTGTTTTTTGCGCCGATCGCCCTGATCTTTTTCCTCTGGACCTTTCTGTTCGAGCGGCGAGGGATCGCCGCGCTCGGCTTCAACCGGGACGGTCTGAAACGCTATCTGAGGGGGTTGGTGATCGGCTTCGGCTTTGCTGCTGCGGCCATTGGCGGTATCTGGCTGGCCGGGGGATACACGATCGAAAGTCTCGGCGCGTGGGGTAAGCCCGGTCTGATGACCTTTGTGCCCATCGCCGCCATCTTTGCGGGCTTTATGGTGCAGGGGGCGACCGAAGAGATTGCCATGCGGGGCTATCTGATGCAGGTCGTGGCGTCACGTCACGGTATCTACTGGGGCATAGGCATCAGCATGCTGGTCTTCTCCCTGCTGCACGCGGCCAATATTGCGCCGTCGAAGGAACTTTTCCTCGGCCTGACCAATATCATTCTGGTCGGCATCTTTTTTAGCCTTTATGCCATTCAGGAACGCTCGCTGTGGGGCGTCTGCGCGTGGCACAGCGCATGGAACTTCCTTCTGGGGGCCGGGTTCGGCGTCGAAGTCAGCGGTCAGAACCTTGATGTCGTGCCGCTGGTCACCGATCTCAAATCGACAGATGCCGCCTGGTGGATTACCGGCGGCAAGTTCGGCCCGGAAGGCAGCCTTATCACGTCTGTCGTCCTGATCGCCGGGATTGCCTATCTGGTGTGGAAGGGCGCGCTGAGGCCGCAGGCGGCGCTCCCCGAACACGCCTGAATGCAAAGTTTTGGGGCTAGAGCGGATTTCGTACAGGTTGAATCGAAATCTCGCTCTAACATTTTGTTTTGTCGCGCACTTGAATCCGAAAACCGTTGCACACTTTTGGCTTCGCCGAACTTCGTTTCGGAATGCGCTTTAATCGAGGACCAGATCGCCCGAAAAAGACGCCGGCCGGGGTTTGCGCGCCTGATCCGCGGGCACCTCTGCAATCTGGGACAGATAGGCGTGCCGATCCGTCGCGGTCAACCAGTTGAAGGCATACGAATAGCTGGTGAAACGGCACAGGGTCTCATTGGGAAAGCCGGGCAGCGGTGCCGCGACGTGCCAGCGCGGGCACCTGACCGGCGAAACCAGCGCCACATGGGCATAGCAGCTATGGCGACCGCGCACGGCCTGCCAGCGTTTAGCCAGGGTAGTGACGTGTTCGGCGCCGAAATCGCGGTCATAGCGCCGCATATCGACCAGCCGGTGATAAAGCCACGGCCGTTCCACGCGCTTAAGCGACAGGAAAAACTGCTCGATAAGGTCTTCCGGCGACAGGGTGCCGACCGGACGCAGGACCATTACGCGCAGATCGCTGTGCGCCATGAAGATCAGCCTGTCTTTGTCTGTGAGCTGGCCCATCCTGTCCTCCGCGTTATAAGCTAACACGGAAAGGTTTACCAAATCACAACTGACGGTCGCGACCCAAAAGCGCTGCCGCTAACGCTGAAATCGCGGCTCGCTCGCAAAAACAGGTGTGCATAAAGATCGCGCACCGCTTTTTAGACGGGCCTCTCTTTTCGTATGGACTTAAGCTTGCCAAAATGGCGTGCTTCGCTGCGCATGATTCGTAAAGGCGCAACTACAGGATTTTTAAGGTCATGGTGGAAGACAACGAACGCGGCACCTACACGCCGCCGACCGAGGATCATCTGAGCTACGACAGCCGTCGTCCAGCGCCGAAGCGGGATCAGACCCCGATCACCCTGATCGCGTCGTTTATCGTGCTGGTGGTGCTGCTGCTGGCGGTCGTGCTGTTCTATAATTCGGGCCTGAATACGCGTAAGGTCAGCGATGTCGGCGACCCGCTGACGGCCTATAAGGACGGCAATATCGAGGAGGCCAAGCCGCTGAGCGATGAGGACCTGCTCGATCCCTCGGTCAATCAGGAAGCGCATGCCTCAGGCACCGCGCCGGTCTTTGCCAATGATACCGAGGCCCCGCAGGCCCGCGAAGCCGCTTCGGCGGCGGCACCGGCAGCCCCCAGCGCTAATGAGAACCTGCTGCCGCCGGCCACCCAGCCGACGCAACCGACACAGCCTGCGCCCGCAGCCGCCAAGCCCGCGCAACCGGCCCCTGTGGCCACGAAACCCGCCGAACCGGTCAAGACCGCAGAGGCCAAGCCCGAACCGAAACCCTTTGTGGCTACGACCTCCGGCGGCGCATCTGTGCAGATCGGCGCCTTCTCGTCGCAGGCTATCGCTGACCGCGAATTTGCCGCCCTGGCCTCGTCCTACGGCCTGTTCGTCGGTGGCACGCGCAAGGTGGTCGAAAAGGTCGATCGCGACGGATCGACTTTTTACAGAACCTCCTTTAGCGGCTTTGCCTCCAAGGATAAGGCGCAGCAGTTCTGCAACGCGCTAAAATCGGCGGGCAAGACCTGTTTCGTAAAGTAAGAGTCCGGTAAAACATGCTGAACATCAAACAGAAAGCCAAGGTTTCCGCCGCCATCTATGGCTGTGCCGGGCTTGAGCTGACCGCCGCTGAACAGGCGTTTTTTGCCGCTAAAAAGCCGCTGGGCTTCATCCTGTTCAAGCGCAATATCGACACACCGGAGCAGGTCCGCGCTCTGATCAATGCGCTGAAAGCCGCAGCCGGGCACCCCGATGTGCTGATCCTGGTCGATCAGGAAGGCGGCCGCGTGCAGCGTTTCAAAGCCCCGCACTGGCCGTCCTATCCGCCCGCCGCCGCCTATGAGGCCGTGGCCAATTCGCCGTTTGAACAGCGTGAATACGTCCGGATGGGGGCGCAACTGATGGCGCATGACCTGCGCGCCCTGGGCGTCAATGTCGATTGCGCGCCGGTTCTCGACGTGCCGCAGGCGGGCACGCACGATGTGGTCGGGGACCGCGCCTATGGCCTGACCGCTGAGACTGTGGCCGTCATGGGCCGGGCCGCCGCCGAAGGCTTTCTGGCCGGTGGCGTGCTGCCGGTGATCAAACACGCGCCCGGTCACGGCCGCGCTCAGGTCGATTCGCATCACGAACTGCCGGTCGTCAAGGCGCGTCGTGATGAGCTGGAAAAGATCGATTTTCTCCCCTTTGCCGTCAATGCTGACATGCCTTTGGCGATGACGGCACACGTCGTTTACACGGCGCTCGACCGCCGCAACCCGGCCACCACCTCCAAAAAGGTGATCAAGGTCATCCGCGAAGAGATTGGCTTTGACGGCCTGCTGCTCAGCGACGACATCGGCATGGGCGCGCTGAAAGGACCCGTCGGGGCGCGGGCGCGCGCGTCTCTTAGGGCTGGTTGCGACATCGTCCTGCATTGCAGCGGCGACCTTGAGGAAATGAAGGCTGTGTCGGTCTTCGTGCCAACCATTCGCGGCAAGGTTCAGCAGCGCCTTGAACGCGCGCTCCTGCGCCTCAAGCACAAGGTCGAGCCGCTGAACGTCGAAGAGGCGCGTGGCCGCCTTCAGGTGCTGCTGCACCGTCCGGTCACCGTGCGCGAAGAGTACGAGGATTTCGTCGATCCGACCGCCTATCAGGAGGTCTATTAAGTCGTGAACGGGCGCGCGGGCGCTTTGCCGGGTCTTGAGAACGAGGTGTTTCAGCACCGCCTCGATTTCACGGCCGATGCCGCGCCCGCACCGGAAATCGAGGCCGACGACGCCCTTCTGCTTGATCTTGATGGCTACGAAGGCCCCCTGCACGTGCTGCTGGAACTGGCGCGACAGCAGAAGGTGGATCTGCTGAAAATCTCGATCACGCGGCTGGCCGAGCAGTATCTGGCCTTCATTCAGCAGGCACGACGCCTGCGTTTTTCGCTGGCCGCCGACTATCTGGTCATGGCCTCGTGGCTGGCCTATCTCAAATCGCGTCTGCTGCTGCCGGTGCCCGAACGCAAGAAAAGCGATGAGCCGGAACCGGAAGAACTGGCCACCGCGCTGGCCTTTCGCCTGAAAAAGCTGGAGGCGATCCGCAAGGCGGTGGAGGCCATCACCTCGCGGCCTCAGCTCAAACGCGATGTGTTTGCGCGCGGTGACCCGCAGGCCACAGTCATCCTGCCGTCGTCGCGGCTGGATGTGTCGCTGTTCGACCTGATGGGGGCCTATGTTACCCAGAGGCAGCGCGAAATCGCCCGCCATTACGACCCGACTATGCGCGTCGAGGCCTTCCCGCTGGAGGACGCCCGCGACCATCTGCGCGATGTGCTGCCGCAACTGTCGGACTGGACGCCGCTCGATGAGATTGCGCCGCAGCCGGTGGGTGAGGGCGGTCCGCGCCG
The DNA here is from genome assembly GCF_020217185.1 of Asticcacaulis sp. Lineage (GTDB taxonomy): Bacteria > Pseudomonadota > Alphaproteobacteria > Caulobacterales > Caulobacteraceae > Asticcacaulis. The sequence continues at coordinate 3,377 of NZ_JAIWNX010000203.1, read as the reverse complement.
CGCGTCTTACGTTGCCTCGACCCTTTCGGCCGGGCTGGAACTGACCAAGGAGGGCCTGATGCAGGTGCAGCAACTGGGCACGTTCGACACGCTTTACCTGCGCCGCCGCCCGCCGCTGATGGAGGGACGATGACCCCCGATTTGTCTGCCAAACTCGATATCGAACGCGCCATTGAGGCCCTGTTGTTTGCCGCCGCCGCCCCCCTGTCGGCGGCCGATCTGGCGCGGCGTCTGCCCGAAGGGGCGGATGTCGGTAAGGCTTTGGCGGCATTGAAGGCGCGTTACGCCGACCGGGGTGTGACGCTGGAAGTCGTCGCCGACAAATGGCAGTTTCGCACCGCGCCCGACCTCGGCTACCTGATGGTCGAAGAACGCGAAGAACCGCGCCGTCTGTCGAAGGCTGCCTTGGAGACTCTGGCCATCATTGCCTATCACCAGCCGGTCACGCGGGCGGAGATCGAGACGATTCGCGGCGTCGGCCTGTCGCGCGGCACGCTGGACGTGTTGCATGAGATGAATCTGATCCGCCTGCGCGGGCGCCGACGCTCGCCGGGCCGCCCGGTCACCTACGGCACGACCGAGCACTTCCTGGAGGTGTTTTCCCTGCCCAGCCTGCACGACCTGCCCGGCGCGGCAGATATGCGCGCCGCCGGTCTGCTCGATCTCAATGTCCCCGCCGATTTCGTCATCCCCGAACCCGGCGGCGCGCGGGAAGCCGAAGACCCCATCGGCCTTGAGGAGATGGAACAGGTCGAGTTTGCACAGGATTTCTTTGAAAGCGCCGACGGCGAACGCGATTAGACGGTTAAATTGGGCTTATTTTCGCTTTGATGTACGCCTACAATACGCCTATAAGAGAGCAATACTTGTATCCCGAAGATGCGCCGCCGCAAGGCAGCGCCGCGCGTATGGAGATCTGACATGGGTAGCATGAGCATCTGGCACTGGGCCATCGTCGCGGTTGTCGCGCTGCTGCTGTTTGGCGGCCGTGGCAAGCTGTCGGGCCTGATGGGCGATGCCGCCAAGGGCATCAAGGCGTTCAAGGACGGCCTCAAGGACGAGGACGCCAAGAAGGACGAAGCCAAGCCCGAAACGGCCAAGACCGTCACCGACAAGGACGCGGCCTAAGCCTTTTTCGTTATTTTCTGCGTGACCGCCTCTAACTGAAAAGGGGCGGTTGCTTTTTCATGTTCTGACCCTAAGGCGTAATTTGAATGCTGCCCGGTATTGGGGGCTCTGAGCTCGTACTCATTGCGGTGGTGGCCCTGATTGTGGTGGGGCCCAAGGATTTGCCGAAGCTGTTGCGGCAACTGGGTCGCTTTGTGGCCAAGATGCGCTCCATGGCCGACGAATTCCGCACTTCTTTTGACGACATGGCGCGTCAGTCGGAACTTGACGATCTGCGCAAGGAGGTTGAGGCGCTGCGCTCCGGTAATGTGACCTCGCCGGTCATCGACGACATCCGCGAAGACATGCGGCGCATCGAAGGCGAGATCAACGACGCCATCCCGCCCAAGGGCCACTATTACAGCGACAGCGTTGATGTGCCGTCGCCCGATGCCTACGATCATGGCCACACCCCGGCGGATTTCGGCAAGCCGTCCCTGACCGATGAGCCTGACGTGCCCAACCCGGCGGCGGACCCTGCGGCAACGGAGCCAGCCCCAAAGCCGCGCAAGCCGCGCGCGAAGAAAACCGCAGAAGCCCCTGAAAACGCACCGGTTGTGGCCGAAACCGAAGTGAATGCGCCCAAACCGAAACGCAGCCGCGCCAAAAAGACGACTGAGACTCTCCCGTCATGAACGATCTGGTGACCAAAGACGACCTCCATCCGGACGAGGCCGAAATCGAGGCGTCGCGCGCGCCGCTGATGGACCACCTGATCGAGCTGCGCTCGCGCCTGATCTGGATGGTCGTGGCCTTTGTGGCGGCCTTTCTGCTGTGCTTTGGCTTCGCAGAGCCCATCTACATCTTCCTGACCCATCCTTATGAGATGGCCAACCGCATGTTCGAGGCGTCGCGCGCCCACGGTGGCCACGGGGCGGGACCGTTCGATCTGATCGAGATTATTCTGGGCCTCAAAGAGGTGCCGCAGGCCAAGAACAGCGTGGCGCTGATCACCACGGCCCCGCTGGAATTCCTGTTCACCAAGATGAAAATGGCGGGCTTTGGTGCGGTGATCCTCAGCTTCCCGGTGATCGCCTGGCACCTCTATCGCTTCGTGGCCCCTGGCCTCTATAAGCGCGAGCGCATGGCCTTTTTGCCGTTCCTGATCGCCGCGCCTGTGCTGTTCGTTCTGGGCGCGCTGCTCGTCTATTTCATCATCCTGCCGATGGTGCTGTGGTTCAGCTTGAGCCAGCAGATTCTGGGGGCAGGGGCCGTGACCGTGCAACTGATGCCCAAGGTGTCGGAATATCTGTCGCTGGTCACCACCCTGATGCTGGCCTTCGGGGCCTGTTTTCAGTTGCCGATTGTCCTGACGCTTCTGGGTCTGACCGGTATGGTGTCGTCGAAAATGCTGTCGTCGGGCCGGCGTTACGCCATTCTGGGGATCGTGGTCGTCGCCGCCGTGGTCACGCCGCCGGACCCCATTTCGCAACTCATGCTCGCCATCCCCATCGTGCTCTTGTACGAAATCTCGATCCTGTGCGTGCGGATGATCGAATGGCGGCGTAAAGAGCCGTCGATCGTAAGCTGATTTTGACAGGCTAGGGCGGGCATGGCATTAACCCCACCGTCTTTTTAGCTATCGCTAAAAATCCCATCGTTGGCGAAAGCTGTTCTTTCGCTTCACTACACCCCTAAAATCAGGGGGTTGGGATTCTAACTTAAAGTTCCTCCCCTGATTTCAGGGGAGGGTGGCGCGCAGCGCCGGGTGGGGTTAAACACCTCACGCTCGATTCTAGGGACTGCTCCATGCACGATATCAAAGCCTTACGCGAAACACCTGAAGCCTATGTCAAGGGCTGGTCGTCTCGCGGTAATCACTCGCCGGAAGCGAAGGTGGTGGCTGAGGAGAATGTGCAGAAGCTGCTGACGCTGGACAAAAACCTCCGCGCCGCCAAGACGGCGTTCGAGACCAATCAGGCGCAGTTGAAGAAGCTGTCCGGCGAAATCGGCAAGGCCAAGGCGCAGAAGGACGAGGCGCGGGCCGCGGAACTGATGACCGAGGTCGAGGGCCTGAAAGGCGCGATTGCCGAGGCACAGGAGACCGAGCGTCAGACCGAAGAGGAATTGCGCACCCTTCTGGCCTCGCTGCCCAATATCCCGTTTGAGGACGTGCCGCTGGGCGAAGACGAAGGCGGCAATGTCGAAATCCGCCGCCACGGCGCGCCGAATATCCTTAGCTTTCCGGCTAAGGACCACGCCGATCTGGG
>NZ_JAIWNX010000202.1 GCF_020217185.1 Asticcacaulis sp. | reverse complement strand
CGAAGCGCTCAAGGGGGCAACCGGCCCATTGATGGACTTTGAAGCGGCGGCCAAGATGTCCGGCTCGCGCTTTGTGGTGCTCAAAGGGCAACTGGCGCGGCTGGAGCGCGCCATCGGTCAATGGATGCTCGACACCCAGACCACCGAGCACGGCTATACCGAGGTCAATCCGCCGGTGCTGGTCAAGGACCACGCGCTGTTCGGCACGGGTCAACTGCCGAAGTTTGAAGAGGATTTGTTTTTTGCCACGTCGCTTTTTCAATCTGAAAAAGCTTTGACAGACAAAGACTACCGTTCCGGCATTTATATCCCGAAGCCGGGTGATACCGAAGTTTATGCTGATGCAGACGGCAACATTGTAGATCTAAAAGTAAGTGTTTGGGGGAGGGGTACGAAAATCGTAAACCCACCGCACTACCTCATCCCCACCGCCGAAGTGTCGCTGACCAATCTGGTGCGTGAGTCCATCACGGCGGAAGAGGAACTGCCGCTGCGTCTGACGGCGCTCACCAACTGTTTCCGCGCCGAAGCGGGTTCGGCGGGCCGCGATACCAAGGGTATGATCCGTCAGCATCAATTCCAGAAGGTCGAGCTGGTCTCCATCACCACGCCGGAACAGTCGGCGGCCGAGCACGAGCGCATGACCGAATGCGCCGAAGCCATCCTCAAAAAACTCGACCTCAGTTTCCGCACCATGTTGCTGTGTACGGGCGATATGGGCTTTGGCGCGCGCAAGACCTATGACCTTGAGGTGTGGCTGCCGTCGCAGAACACCTACCGCGAAATCTCGTCCTGCTCCAACTGCGGGGATTTTCAGGCCCGCCGCATGGACGCCCGCACGCGCAAGGCCGGCGAAAAGGGTACGCGCTTCCTGCATACGCTGAATGGCTCAGGGCTCGCGGTCGGCCGCACGCTGGTGGCCATCATGGAAAACTATCAGGACGAGGGCGGCCGCATCGCTATTCCGAGCGTGCTGCAACCCTATATGGGCGGGCTGACGCACATTGGCTGAGGCCAACAGGGTAAATTCGCCTGTGGATAGATTTTTTATAAAAGCAGTGGCATAATCCGAGCCTGTTTTCGAGTGAGTGCCATGCAGACCCATCCGTCGTTGATTGAACGTTCGGTCGGTGCCACGCTATGCGCCTTTACGCGCCGGGACCTGCCGCCTGAAGAAGCCGAGCTTGAACTGGTCGAAATCATCGCCAGCCAGATCGACGGCAAGACCGACTACGCCATGGCCGTCATCGGCTTTTATGTGCGTCAGATGCTCAAGGCCCTGGCGGCCCGGCAAATGGATCTGGCCGATGCCTTTGATGCCGTGGTCGATGCGGCGGCCTGTGCCGCCTCCGGCCATATGCAGGCGGCGCTCAAACTGTCTGAGCCGGTGTCACGGCTTCGGCATTAAGAGCACCGCCGCCTTACGGCCTTTTGTTTCCCATAATCTATATTATGCGTATTTTCATAGTCTGCCGGGCGGACACCACCCCGGCTTCTATCGCCCAAACAGTTGCAGCAAAAAGGATTGTGAGCGGTTGGCGACGCTCAGGGTCTGGATTGCCAGTTGCTGCTTGAGCTGAAGCGCCTGAAGCTTGCTGCTCTCCTTGGCCATGTCGGCATCGACCAGTCGGCCGACATTGACCTCAAGCGTATCCTGCAACTTGCCGATAAAGGTCGTGTGGCGGTCCAGCGCTCTGGAAGATGCCCCCAGACGCGCCATCGCCACGGAGATATTGCTGATCGAACTGTCCAGCGTAGCGATCAGTCCCTGCGCCGACATTGCGCTGGCAAAACCCGCACCGCTGCTTAAGGTCAGGATGCTGCCGCCCAGAGACAGGTTTTGCGCCATGACCGTCAGGGTGTCACTGCCATCGGCATTGGCCAGAGCCGCAATCGAAGTGCGCGATCCGTTCAGCAGGTTGACGCCGTTAAACGTGGCGTTGCGGATCGACTGAGCAATCTGGTTGCGGATGGCGACGAAATCGTCATTCAGCGCGCGGCGGGCTGTGGTGTTCAGCGACGGATCGGAGGCGGCCAGCGCTTTTTCTTTCAGCTCCATCAAAAGGTCTGAAATGCTCTCGCCGGCGGTCATGGCCACATCCACGACCGAGCCATTGCGCGACAAAGACTCCTTGACCGCATCCAGCGCGCGTATCTGGGCTCTCTGCCCCTGCGCCATGACCCAGCCCGACGCATCGTCCTTGGCGCTGGCGATTTTCAGGCCGGAGGAAATACGCGCCTGCGTCGCGTTCAACTCTTTCGAGGTCGCGTTCAGCATTTGCAGGGCCTGCATGGCCCCGACATTGGTGTTGATGGAGTTCACGCTTCGTGTGTCCCCTACCCTGTGGCCGGTCGTCTTTTGTCGAACGGGAGCTTCGCTCAATAACCATGCTATCCGATTGCGTTTAACTTCGGTTTAATGGCGTGCAAAAAAGAATCCTGTTTTTCAATTTTGAAAAATAATTTTACTCTTGAATGTTTATTCCGCCAATTGTACGACATGAGAACGCGGTGTCCTGCACCGTCGCCCTTCGGGGCTTTCCTCCCTGTATTGACTTAAGGCCGTGCGGTTTCGCGCGGCTTTTTTTTGCCGGATAGGGCCCAAAGGCTCCACAGAAGGCTCCACAGGGGGAATTATTAAGAATAACATTGTATTGGGTATGCCATTCCCTTTTCGCACCCTGTGCGGCTCATCTCAAACGAGGCAAGAATGGCTGAAGGACTGGCGCTGGTTATCGAAGACAGCATGACCCAGGCAAATATCGTCGGGCGGATGCTCAAGGACGAGGAGTGGGACTATGTGGTCGCGCGCTCTCTGGCCGAATGTCACGACGTTCTGTTGCAGCAACGGCCGAACCTGATTTTCGTCGATGTGTTTCTGGGCGAAGACAACAGCCTTGACCACATTACGCAAATCCGCGACCGCGCGCTGGACGCCACCATCGCCATCATGACCGCCGGGTCGCGCGACGCTTCGGTGGACAGCACGCTGAAACTGGCGCGCAGCACCAATGTCGATTACGTCCTGCGCAAGCCCTTTTCGCGTCAGCAGATGCGCGCGATCGTCGAGTCGGCGCAGGCCGATGCCTCTGAGGGCCGCAAGCGCAAGCACGCTCTGGTCATTGACGACAGCCATACGGTGGCGACGCTGACCGCGCAAACCCTCTCGGATAACGGTTATCGCGTTTCGATAGCGCACAGCATGGAAGAGGCGCTGGACAACGAAGACATCGCCCACGTCGATCTGATCGTCTCGGACATCTTCATGCCGGGCATGGGCGGTCTTCAGGGCATTCGTGTGATCAAATCGACCTGGCCCAATGTGCGGATTCTCGCCATGTCCGCCGGGCTGGATGCGCGCGTCAGCTCGGACCGCGCCACGTCGGCCGCCATGGCCGCCGGGGCCGACGCTGAAATCCAGAAACCGTTCCGCCCGGTCGAGCTGATCAACACGGCTATCAAACTGATGGCCTCGTAACAGACGGCACAGCCACGAAAAAAGAGACCGGCCCCGGAAGCGGAGCCGGTTTTTTTTTAGATCGGTATGATTTTTAATGGAATCGTAATGTCAGCACCTCCCCTGATTTGGCTTCGCCGAACTGCGTTTCAGGGGAGGTGGATTTGACGCCGCTCAGGCGTCAAAGACGGTGGGGTTAATACCAGCGCTTTTAACCCCACCCGGCCCTTCGGGCCACCGGCACCGGCCGCCCGGCTCCCCTGAAACGAAGTTCGGCGAAGCCAAATCAGGGGAGGCGCTATTGCGATAAGCCGTTTCCACCTAAAGTCATTTCGCTCTAATCGCGGCAATAGCCTTCGTTGGCGGCCACGACCAGACAGTCGGACTTTTCCGCCAGCCATTTCATGCCGGTCGCTTCGCCATCTCCGGGCACGATGACCAGCGGCGTGCCATTGCGTTCAATATGCAGACCGTCGGCTTGCAGCGTCCCCGCATAGGTTTTGGGCCCGTCGAGATCGGCAATCACCACCTGATAAGCCTTGTCCGCTTGCGGTGTAATCGTCATGTAGGTGCCCTCCACGCCCGTCCAGCGCCCGGCATAGTCAAAGGCGGAAGCGCTTGACGAGACGACCGATGCCGGGGCTTCGCTCACGGCGCTTTGGGTCGCCTCTTCAGCCGCGGGCTGAGAGGGTTCGGCGGAACAGGCCGTCAGCAGTGCCGAAACCACGATCAAGGCCGTGCCCGATTTCCATAGTGGGGTCATGAAACATCTCCATCTGATCCGACGCGCGACTGTAAGGGGCACAAAATAAGCGCGCCATACGTCGCGCCGGTAACGGAGGCTTCCGCTACGGCGGAAAATGCGTTAGGCGGAACATAACCATATCACAGGGATTTCGGGATTCCGTCTATGTCCAACGCCACTCCGGCGGCTATCACCGGCCACAAACCCGTCAATTCACCGGCGCAGGTCCTGCTGGCCAGCCTGATCGGCACGACCATCGAATTTTTCGACTTCTACGTCTATGCCACGGCGGCCGTGCTGGTCTTTCCGTCCCTGTTCTTTCCGACCAGCGACCCGACCTCGGCCCTGCTGCAATCCTTCGCCACCTTCTCCATCGCCTTTTTCGCGCGTCCGGTCGGAGCCATGGTGTTTGGCCATTTCGGCGACCGCATTGGGCGCAAGGCGACGCTCGTGGCGGCGCTACTGACCATGGGGATTTCCACGGTCCTGATCGGCTGCCTGCCCAGCTATGCGCAGATCGGCGTGGTGGCCCCGCTCCTTTTGTCTTTGTGCCGCTTTGGGCAAGGCTTTGGTCTGGGCGGCGAATGGGGGGGCGCCGTGCTGCTGGCCACCGAAAATGCGCCGGAAGGCAAGCGGTCGTGGTACGGCATGTTCCCGCAATTGGGGGCCCCTATTGGCCTGCTGCTGTCGTCCGGGGCCTTCTGGGTGCTGTTGCATTTCATCTCGCAGGAAGACCTGCTGAGCTGGGGCTGGCGCGTGCCGTTTATCGCCTCTCTGGCTCTGATCGGGGTCGGGCTGTGGGTGCGTCTGTCGATCACCGAGACGCCGGAGTTTCAGGCCGCCATCGACAAGGAAGAACGGGTCAAGGTGCCGCTGGTCGAAATCTTCGGCCGGCACAAGCGCTCATTGTTTCTCGGCACCTTTGTGGCGCTCGTCACCTTTGTCCTCTTCTATATCGGCAGCGCGTGGCTTCTTTCTTATAATGTGAAGGTGCTGAAAATCCCGTTTGTGAAGGCCCTCGAAGTGCAGATTCTGGGCTCGGTCGCCTTTGGTCTGTTTATCCCTCTGTCGGCCAAGCTGGCGGAGCGCTTTGGCCGCCGCGAAATCCTGATCCTAACCACGGCGCTGATTGCGGCCTTCTCGTTCGCCCTGGCCCCCTTGATGGGCAATGAGGGCGGCATCTTCGTCTTTTCGGTCGCTGCCATGGCGCTGATGGGCATGACCTATGCCCTGATCGGTACGGCGCTGGCGGCTCCCTTTCCGGCCAATGTGCGCTATACGGGGGCCTCCCTCACCTTCAATTTCGCGGGCATTGTCGGGGCGTCTCTGGCCCCCTATGCCGCCACCTGGCTTCAGGCCAATTACGGGCTGAGCCATGTCGGCTATTACCTTCTGGTGGCGGCGCTGATCACGCTGGTCTGCATCTTTGCCTCCGGCAAGGACGAGGTCTGAGCATGGCGGATGAGGGGCGCACCGCGAAGCGTATCACGCTGAAAGACGTGGCCAAAGCCGCCGATGTCTCTCTGGCCAGTGCGTCCTATGCCATCAATGGCACGGGCTCGCTGGGCCGTGAGGTGCGCGCCCATATCCTCAGGGTCGCCGCCGATCTGGGCTATCGTCAGAACCTGTCGGCGCGGGCGGTACGCACCGGACGCACGGGGACGCTGGGGCTTATCCTGCCCGACTTTGCCAATCCCTTCTTCACCGCTCTGGCGCAGGCGGTTATGCGGCGGGCGCGCGCCAGCGGCCATTACGTGATCATCGCTGATACCGAAGGTGATATGGGACTGGAGCAGCAGGCCATAGCCAGCCTGATCGAGCGCGGGGCCGACGGGTTAGTGTGGTTTCCGGTGCGCGACCTCGACGCCCAGACCGTAACGCCGGGATTGCCGACCGTGGTGATGGACCGTAAGGCGACGGGTTTGTCGCTGGTACTGGCCGACTATTTCGGCGGTGGGCAACAGGCGGCGGCGCATCTGCTGGCGGGCGGTCACCGTAAGGTCGGCCTCGTATCCGGCCCGATGAGCCTCAGCAGTATGACCGAACGCTGCGAAGGCTTCCGCGCCGCCTTAAGCGGCCATGCCGAGTGCGTCTTTCATGTGGAAACCGCATTTTCCGACGATCTGGAGCCCACCGTGGGGGCGGCCATCGACCGCCGCGAGGTCACTGCCATTTTCGCCGGTACGGATCAGATTGCGCTGGCCATCGTCCGACGCGCCGCGCGCAGTGGGTTGAGGGTGCCCGAAGACCTGTCGGTCATCGGCTTTGGTGACGCGCCGTGGGTCGGCACCTCGGCCCCGGCCCTGACGACGGTCGAAATGCCCATCGAAGACATGGCCAATGAGGCGGTGGATCGCCTGCTGCAACGTGACACCGGCACCCCTGCACGGGTCGTTTTTGACACCACCCTGATCGTGCGGGAATCGACGCGAACCCTCCCGTAACGGCGTTTGCAAAAAATTACCATTTTTATGAGACGCTTACTTTCATTGAAAGTGCGCGCATCTGTGTCCGGACCTTGTTCATACGTTTCGGAAGGCGCACGCCAGTTGGAGTACGTCAATGATTGTTCGCGTTTCGCTCAGCACCCTCGCCCTGGCCGGTATCGCCGGCGGTGCCCACGCCGACAGCTTTTCCGAAGCCCTCGCCAAGTCCAAACCCATCCTTGAATCGCGCCTGCGCAGCGAAAGCGTGTCGCAAGCCGGATTGAATGACGCTGACGCCCTGACGTGGCGCAACCGCGTCGGCTTCGAGAGCGGTCAGTTCGGCAAGGTCAAGATCCTCGTCGAATTCGAGGACGTGCGCGCGCTCAAGGATGACTACAATTCGGGCTATAATGGCAAGACGAGCTACGCCTCGGTCAATGACCCGGAAGTCACCGAACTGAACCGCCTGCAACTGACCTGGACGCCCAATGCCGCGACGACGGTGACGGCCGGGCGTCAGCGCATCCTGATCGACGACAACCGTTTCATCGGCAATTCCGGCTGGCGTCAGGACGAAATGACTTTCGATGCCCTGCGAGTGGACGTCAAAAAGGGCAAGTGGTCCACGACCTATGCCTATCTGACCAAGATCAACCGCACGGCGGGCGAATATGCCGATTGGGATTCCGACAGCCACATTCTCAATGTCGGCTATGCGGCCAGCCCGGCCCTGAAGGTGCAGGGCTTTGTCTATGCGCTCGATTTCAAGAATTCGGCCTATAACTCGACCCTGACCACAGGCCTGCGTTTCAGTGGCGAAAAGCCGCTCAGCAAGACGACGAAACTGACCTATGCCGGGGTCATCGCCAAGCAGGTCGATCACGGCAATAACCCCAGCGATTTCAGCCTCAAGGCTGTGAACGGCGAGGTGGGCGTCAATCATGGACGCTGGAAGGTCACAGCGGCCTACGAGAAGAATGAAGGCAATGGGGCGCGCGGCTTCATCACCCCCGTCGGCAGCGCCCACAATGTCCGCGGCTGGGCCGATGCCTTTTCGACCAATGGCAACAAGATGCTGCCGGATGGTCTGAATGACCTCAGCTTTACGACCACTTACGCGCATCCGACCCAGATCGGGCCCTTCAAGAAGCCGACCCTGACGCTCAGCTATCACGACTTCCAAACGGATCGCAACAGCCGCGCCGTGGGCAAGGAATGGGACGCGCTGGCCTCGGCGGCCCTGACCAAAAACCTGACGGTCAGCGTCAAATATGCCGATTTCGACCGTGCGGACTCCTCCATGCCCGCCTCGCGCCGCAAGGTGTGGGTGGGTCTGGAATACAAGCTGTAGGCTTGTAAACCCTGTGGAATTGCGGCGTCCGGATCGCTCCGGACGCCTTTTTTTATTTTTAGAATAGCCAGCGTACACCGACACTTACGCGGTTTTCTTCATCTTGTTTCCCCGCTGCCCGTGCGCGTTTGGCCGTGTCCCCCAGCTTGCGCTGATGATCAAGCTGCACATAGGGCGCAAAACGACGGTTGACCTCATAGCGCAGTTGCAGGGCCGCCGTCGCATCGGTCAGGCCGGAGCCCGTGCCGTGCTGCGGATCGGCCTGACTGACCGCATGGAGTTCCAACGAGGGCGACAGGATCAGGCGGTTGGTCAGCCGCAGGTCGTTTTCCTGCCGCAGCCGCGCGCCGACGGTCCCGTCCTCACCCAGCAACAGATGCGCCTCGGTCTCGAAGAAATAGGGTGCCAGACCATTGACACCCACCGCCAGCCAGGTGCGATCCCCTGCCCCGAAGTCATGACGCACTCCGATCTGCGCGTCCCAGAAGGTCGAGACATTGCGGCTGTAGAGCGCCCAGACTTCACCTTCGCTATCGCCGTTACGCACCTTGCCTTCGCTTTTCAGCCACAGTTTGTGCGTATCGCCACCGACCCAGCCGTCGGCGTCCCAATGCGCCGTGTCCTGCCCATCGTGCCGGCTGTAGGCGGTTTCCAGCCATACGGCGTGATAGGTGGACGAATGGTCGTGTTGGGCCACAGCGACTGAGGGCAGCAAAATGAAAAGCGTCACTGTTTTACTGATGTGCATGATGGCCCTCCCCGTGTGACGTGTGGTCCGGAGCGGGTTGCGCCGCCGGGGGTATAAAACCCGCTTCCGGTGCAGCGACGCGCAAGGTGGTCATCATACCCGACTGCATATGGAACATCAGGTGGCAGTGATAGGGCCAGTCACCGGGCTCGGTGGCCGAGAGCAACACCGACACGGTCTGACCCGGCGGCACGATCACCGTATGTTTGTCCGGCAGGCGATCAGCATCCTGTCCGTTTTCAAGCTGCACAAACATGCCGTGCAGATGTAAGGGATGCGCCATCATGGTTTCATTGACGTAGATCAGCCGCACCCGCTCATTATAGCCCAGCGCAATGCCGTCTTCGGGTGAGAAGGTTTTACCGTTAATGGTCCATATATAGCGCTCCATATTGCCGCCCAGCACCACCTTGATAAAGCGCGTGGGGGCGCGCGTGTCCCTCTGAGGCGTCAGGCTTTTCAACTGCGCATAGTCGAGCACCACGGCCCCTTTGGGCGCGCCGCTGTCGGCCCATCCGCTGTCGTGGTCCATCTGGCTCATATCCATATTGGGGTCATCACGCATCATGACGTCCATATTCATGTCACCCATCCTGAGCACGGCGCGCGGGCGATGCGCCGGGATGTCGCCGGTCATCCCTTCACGCGGGGCCAGCGTCCCCAGTGCAAAGCCTTCGCGATCAAGCGATTCAGCGGCAATCGTATAGGCGCGGTCTTCGCGCGGCGTGACGATGACATCATAGGTTTCTGCATTGCCAAAGCGGAACTCATCGACCTCAACCGGCTCCACCGGACGGCCATCGGCGGCCACGACCGTCAGTTTCAGGCCCGGAATGCGTACATCGTACATGGTCATGGCCGAGGCATTGATAAAGCGCAGGCGCACCCGCTCACCCGGCCGGAACAGGCCCGTCCAGTTCTGGGCATTGGTCAGGCCGTTGACCAGAAAGCGGTAGCCGGTGACGTCGGACAGGTCGGTGGGGAGCATACGCATCTTCCCCCACTCACCGGCTGATTTCAGAGCCTTACCAAACCCCTCTTGATGGGCGTCCTTAAGCAGGTCACCCACGGTGCGGCGTTTGTACTGATAATAGTCGGATGACGCTTTCAGATTGGCCTGAATGCGCGCGGCGCTGTCCTGATGATAGTCGGACAGCAGCACCACGTAGTCGCGGTCGGCCTGAATGGGGTCCGGTTTTTTGGGGGCGATGACGATGCCCGCATAGAGGCCGTCCGCCTCCTGCCCTAAAGAGTGCGAATGATACCAGTAGGT
>NZ_JAIWNX010000201.1 GCF_020217185.1 Asticcacaulis sp. | reverse complement strand
GCCCGACTGGCGGATCGGGAAACGATAGGTGAAGGTCTCACCGGGGGCTATGCCCTTGAAGCCGTTGAAGCCCGGCGCGCCGTCCATCACGCCCGGCAGCAGCAGGCCGTGCCAGTGGACCGAGGTCGGTGTTTTCAAGCGGTTGGTGACGCGAATGACCGCCTCATCGCCTTCGGTAAAGCGCAGGACAGGGCCGGGAATGGTGCCGTTGACGGCGATCTTGGGGACGGCTTTGCCACCCACCGTGGACTGGACCTGCGATATAGTCAGGTCATAGGTGCGGGTTTCGGCCAGGGCCATAGAGGCGCACAGGCTGAAGAAACCCGCCAAAAGCATGGATTTCATGAGTGTTTTTCCTGAAAAACGTGACGAGTCGCGCCCGATCTGGGCGCCATACGAGTCCGGTTTTTCAGGCGCGCGGCGGGCGCATCAGATCGTCGCTGAGGGCAAAGCGCAACCGTTGATCGCTGCCAAAGCCTGCGCGCATGCGGCCTTCATAGACCATGGGGGACGCCACCGGCGGCAGACTCAGCGCTCCGGCGGCACAGTGGCTGACCGGGCACTGACAGGCGCTGCCGCAATCGGAATGTGACTTTTCGACAGGGTGTTTGTTGTGCGGCGGCGCATTTTCCCCCATCGTCATCTCGTGACAGGGCATGGGCTCGGCATCGCTGGCGTTTTGCGCTTGTGCCACGACCGGTCCCGCCATCGTCGCCAGGACGAAGGCCAGCAATCCGGCAATACGGCTCAGTCGCTTCCACATGCGCCCTACTTAGCAGGAATTCGCGTGCTTGCCTATGGACCCGCCGTCGTTGCCAGACGACCGTGACGCCTGCCCTCAGACGCTCTCAAAATCCTCGGACAGGCGCATATGTTCGATGATCGTTTCGCGCGCCTCATCATCGGCGTGAGACAGGTCAAGCACTGCATCGCCGGAGTCGAGCACCCGCAGGGACAGCACCTCACCCATATAGGCAAAGCGCGGTATTTTGGGACCAAACAGGCGCTCGCGCCGCGCCTCAACCTGCACGTCCAGCGTTCGGGCTAACGCCGCCTCGATGGGTTTCAACGGCACCAGGGTCTGACCCTTGTCACGGGGAAAGCGTATCACACCGAAATTCCGGCGATCCAACTCAAAGCGCACGCGCTGCGACATGTCTTAATCAGCCCGAAGAATACCCATATACGCCCCTCAGCCCCCGTCAGGGTTCGAGCAGCGTATCCCAATACAGGTAATCTACCCAACTTTCGTGAAGATAGTGAGGCGGAAAACGCCGTCCCAGCTCCTGAAGCTGATACATTGTCGGGCGGTGTGGACTTTTGGCCAGTGCCATCTGTGCCTGTTGGGGAGTTTTTCCCCCTTTACGCAAGTTACAGGGGGCGCAGGCGGTGATGATATTGGTCCAGGTGGACTTGCCGCCCTGCGAAACGGGCAGCACATGGTCAAAGGTCAGATCGTGGCGGCAGCCGCAATACTGACAACTGAACTGATCACGCAGGAAGACATTATAGCGCGTGAAGGCCGGTGGCCGGTTCTGGTCTATATAGGTCTTGAGGCTGATGACGCTTGGCAAACGCATGGTCATCGAGGGCGAGCGGATTTCGACATCATAGGTCGAAACCACATCGACGCGACCTTCGAACACCGCCTTGACGACATCCTGCCACGGACGGGTCGAAAGCGGGTAATAGGAGAGCGGCCTGAAATCGGCATTCAGGACCAGGGCCCGCCAGTCAGAGGGCGGATTTTTCAGGACCTGCATGGACGCCTCCATGCGATCGGGGATGCAACGGGATAATCGTACCGGAAGACCGAACTCCTTCTTGCTGAGAAGCTTATCCACAAGCTCAGTAAGAACCCGATTCCGCAAAAAGAAAACAGTGAACTTTGCATGACAGAGGGATTACACCCCAGATGCACTGTCGCGGCGGACCTCCGAGCCTTCAAGATGAACCAAACGTCTGCGCAACCAGTCATATGCCGGTACACTTTCCACTGCCAGTGCCGCCCCATGCGGTTGAAGCGCCTTCAGCACGTCGTCCATAAATGCGTTTTTGATATCCATCTCCGCCTTACGGTCCCGACAGATATAAAGGGCGATATATTGCACGATCATCGGATCATCCGGGAAGCTGCGCCGGGCGATCCATAAGGATTTGATGCCATAATGTACGGCAAGGACCCGCTTGAGCGCGCTCAGCGTAGCCTCGGGCAGATGCGGTGCCTCAAGCGTCGTGGCGGGTGGCAAACGGGAAAAATGATCCTGTACGCGCTCCCTGAAACGCCCGGCCTCTATGATACTTTCGTTAACCCGCGCCCTTTCGGGATTCTCCGGATCAAACTGCGCGTAATACGCGGCTAAACCGTACAAAGCCTGTTCGCGTTGACCATGATCGGCACCGTCGAGTACGGGTTGCATGTGTTCAACCCCCTTTGCATCCCCTTGATCCAGGTAGAATTGTGCGACACGGCGCCGCACGATCAGATCGTCAGGATGAGACTGCGCCCAGGCTTCTGCCAGAGCCTGTGCCGTCGCCACATCGCCTTCATACTCGATAAGGTTGACACGCTCCCAATAGGGCTCTTCATCAAGAGAGCCTTGCGCCGCCATCGTATCGAGTTCCCGCCGTCGGGCGCGCAGACTTTCGGCCTGCGTGTAAATATCCTCCCATACCGGTGCCGCTTCGCGCCACCACTCGGCGTCAAAACGTTCCACCAGTTGCGTCGTAAGCGCGTCGCCTAGAAATCCCCTCGCGCCGCTATACTCGACGACTGCAAGTGCCGGTGGCGCTTCTCCAAGAGCGGCCAACCGGTCTGAGAGGCAGGGATGCGTATCGTGCAAGTCTGTTTGTCTTTTTAACGCCTCAGATAGGGCCTGCGCCTGATCGGCCTCTGCGGGCTGTTCGGCAAAACGCATGGCCAATCCTGCATAAGGTAAGGTCGCCGGTGCTTTCGCCGTGCGATTGTAGCTTTGCAGGGCGTCCCAGTGCGCGGCAAAGCGATGCCCCTCCGCACTGACTCGCACCAGAGCCGACGCCGCCGTTGCCGGGCCAGCCACCAGAGCGGCACACCGATCGGCCTCGTATTCATTCGAACGCGCCAAGACGAAGCTGTAGGCATTGAACCAGGGACCATACCAGTTGAAAAAGCCCTTAAGCACAGACGCCATGCCACCGGTCTCAAAAGCATAGGAAAGGCGCGCCCACGTCTGACGCACCCTATAAATCCAGGCCGACAACTTACCGTGCGCACCCGCCAAGTGGCCGTATTCATGCGCGATAACCGCCTTCACCTCGTTTTCGGACAAGGCCATCAGCAAGGGTAAGCCCAGCAACAGATAATTGTCGTGCCAACCGAAGATTCCCAAACGCGGAACCTGCACGATAGCGGCGTTGAACTCGTCAGTGACCAGGACCTTTGTAACCTTAGGTCCTTTAGTCAGGCGGCGAATCTCCTCAAGTGCGGCAAACAAAGCCGGAGCCTCACGAGCCGTGACAACAACACCTTTTGGGGTTTCAAACCTTATCCACAAGGCGCGTAACAGGTAGAAACCCATTACCAGAAAGACGATTGCCACCTTGGCCAGCAAAGCCACGAGATGTGTGGCTATGGCAATGACGACAACCCCTACAGTAAGTCCGATCAGCCCGCCCAATACCAATGCCAGAAAGGCGTAGCCCATTAGCGCCGCACCCAACACCCGCCAGCGGTAGGCCCCCGGATGATCCCGTGAAAAAGCTTCCAACCGCTCAACCATAGGCTGATAGCGATCTTCAATAACACCGCCCAAACCCCAAGGCGTCTGCACCTTGGGAATTTCAATTGTCCGGCCCATAAACTTCCCCCCTAATTGCACCGACGGTGCCTTTCCACCGCGCTTTCACCATGACCGTACCTGTTTTATCTGATAGATCAAGAGCATGACCTACCGCACCCGTTTTGCCCCCTCGCCGACCGGCTATCTGCATCTGGGCCATGCCTATGCGGCCCTGACGGCGTTTGAGGCGGGCGGGGAGTGCCTGTTGCGGATCGAAGACATAGACCGCACGCGCTGCCGACCGGAATACGAGACTGCGATTTATGAAGACCTGCGCGGGCTGGGGCTGGCGTGGCCTGAGCCGGCTCTGCGGCAATCCGATCATCTGGCCGACTATGAGGCAGCGCTGGAGACCTTGCGGGCGCGCGGGCTGGTCTATGCCTGTTTCAAGACGCGCAAGGAGCTGGCGCAGGCGGCGCAAGGGGCGCCGCAGGAAGGGGATGCTGTAGCGGAGAATGGACCCGCTGAGCGCGAACCCTCATGGCGTCTGTCCTTGGCGGCGGCGCGTGAAGCGCTGGGCGCAAAATGGGACCGGCTGGATTTTGTCGAAACCGGTCAGGGGCCCAACGGTGAAACCGGTCCGCAGACGGCGCGGCCTGAGGTCAACGGCGATGTGGTGTTGGGGCGTAAGGATATCGGCATCGCCTACCATCTGGCCGTGGTTATCGACGATGCGCGGCAAGGTGTTACGCACATCCACCGCGGCCACGACCTGTTTACCGCCACCCACACGCAGGTTCTGCTGCAAGGTTTGCTGGGTTTGCCGACGCCCGTCTATCGCCATCACGCCTTGCTACTCGACGATCAGGGAAGGCGACTTGCAAAACGCAAGGGATCAAAAAGCCTGCGTGACTACCGGCGGGAAGGCATGGACGCCGAAGCGATCAGGGCCCTGATCGCGGCGACACCGAAGGTGTAAAAAAGCCGCCCCGCGAACGGGACGGCTTTGTGTAGCGGCTGAAACCACTGAATTACAGCAGTTGCAGATTGACAGCGGCGGTCTTGCCGCGCTCGGTCTGAAGCTCGTAGGAGAGCTTCTGGCCGTCCGCCAGCCCTTGCAGGCCCGCGCGCTGAACAGCGGTGATGTGGACAAAGACGTCGTTACCGCCTTCGGCCGGTTGAATAAAACCAAAACCCTTGGTGGCATTGAACCACTTAACCGTACCTTCGGCCATGTGCTCTCCTTAGTCAAAAGCAGTATCGAGGTGTTCGGGAGCAAATCTCCCCACAATCGTCGGTCTCGGTAGCGCAGTTTGAGTTCAGGAAAACAGGAAATCCCGTCTCCGAGCAGTCAGCAGCCAGATCACGAATTGCGACAGAGAGTAAGACGCAGCTTTTGAGAGCGGTCAAATAAAAATCCCATATAGACCGCCCCCTGCGGCAATAAATCATCGTTACCGAATTGTGATCCCAAAGTTCATTATTAATACTTACTGTGGCTGAGCCGAAGTTGCTTGTTCGATCCTGGTATTATTGTGCCAGGTGCGACGACCCGGCGGGCTCAGTCGTAACCTTCGGGATAGGGTACGTCGGGCCGGTCATCGGCATAGGCCTTGCGGCTCAGCCGCCAGCGTTTGTCACCCGTGCGATCCTGATAGCGCCAGAGTTCATAGAGAAGAAGAGTCTGAAGATCACGCCCGGTCAGCAACCCGACATCCCATTCGCGAAACGCCTTCCAACGCCCGGCTACGTAAAACTTGGTTTTCAGACCGTGCCCCATCCACAACGGCCCTGTCAGCGCATAGCGTTTTCGCAGGAAGCGCACCTCAACCTCTGACCACGGCTTTCCAAAGCCCGTTGTAAAGCCCCTGATCCAGATACGGCGACTGTTGAACATCATCAGGCGACGCCCCAGACGCGCGAACACAGACAGCCACCACAGTCCCCACACCCTGATCAGGTAGCGCAGACACAAGAGAAGAAGCGGCAGGGTCACGATACCGCCAATAACAAGGCCTGTCTCCCATTGCCCGCTTTGCCGCCACCTCTGCACGGCCTCCCACCACAGCCCGCCACTGAGAGAGAGGCCCCAGCCGCAAAACAAGGACACCGCGATGAGGTTCAGGCCTCCCAGCAAGGACACCACACCGTTGCCCCACAGCGTCGTGACCCGGTTCCGCCGCCGGTAAAGCCGCGGCTTGGTATTGTAAAAATCCCCCCGACGCATGGCCCCTCGCTCCGCCGCCTTGCCGTTCCGACTGATCCGACCTAACACTGTACTAAACCTCTGTCCATTCAGGTCACCCATGCGTTTGTCGCCGCCCCGTCAATCCGTCCTGAGACGCCTGCTTCTGCGTCAGGTGTTGCGCCTGCCGTTTGCCGTGCTGAAGTTCCTCTCCGGCGGCGGCATTGTGCACGTGGACGGGCGCACGCTCGACACCCAGATCACTTTTCTGTGGAAGACCTTTTTCGCGCGTCAGGATCAGCGCACGCCACTCAGCCTGACCGGCACCTCGGTCGAAGGGGCGCGCGAAGACTGGCAGGAGGCGGCGGCCCTGGTGAGCGCAGGGTCTGAGGTGCGGGTGAAGGTCGAAGCCGTCGGTGATGGCGGGCTGGTCAACGGCCAACTGATCCGACCGCAGCGTATCGATCACAATTCCCCGCTGCTGGTGCTGTTCCACGACGGGGGCGGTGTGCTGGGCGGGCCGGAGCTAAGCCTCGCCTTTGCCAGCCTTCTGGCGCATGAAGCGCGTTGTCCGGTGTTTTTGCCCGCCTACCGACTGGCCCCCGAACACCGCTTTCCGGCGGGGTATGACGACGCGCGTCTGGCCTGGGACTGGGCGCTGGCCAATCTGAGCCGCTTAGGCGCGACCTCGGGTCAGGCGGCCATCGGCGGCATCGGCATGGGCGGCAATATGGCGGCGCGCCTGTGCCTTGATCTGCGCCGCGATTTCAAGCCCTTACCCGTGGCGCAACTGTTGGTCACCCCCCTGCTCGACCTCGCAGACCCGGACCTGAAAACGAGCCGCTTCGCCCAAAGCTGGCCGATCAGCGCCGCCGATCTTGATATCATGATCGGCCACTATGCCGGCGCAGGCACGGGCCTGAGCGATGTCGCCCTGTCGCCGCTACGCGAAGAGGTGATCAATGGTCAGCCCAGGACCCTGATCGTCTCCGGCGGGCTTGATCCGCTGGCGGCTCAGGCCGAACGCTATGCGCGGCGTTTGATGGAGGGCCGCACGCACACCCTCTATCGCCGCTACGACACAATGCCTCTGGGCTTTCCGCTGTTTGCCGGGGTGGTCGATCACGCTGAGGCCGCCGTGCGCGATATGGCGGCGCTGTGGAGTGAACTGACCACGGACACCGCTAACGAGCCATAACAGGGCCTGCTTGGGTGGCCGCATTTTTGAAGAACCACAGATTGCACAGATTACACAGATGACGCAAAAAGTGCGTCCATGAGAAAAGACACAGACCCGAAAGCGCCCGCCTGATAAAAATAATCTTTGAAATCTGTGAAATCTGTAGTTTCAAATCTTTATAGCGAGATGACTTTGAGCAGAATCGCCATTTCGCTATAGGTTATTGTTATATTGCGATTTTTTTTTCGGAAAACCGCTTCACGCTTTCCCGCACGTCGCTCTTTGAGACCTACCCCGCCGGGGTGTAGTGCACCTGTGCGCCCGGCCCCAGCGGCAGGTCCAGCGCCACCCAGGCCGCCGTCAGGCCGATCCCCGCCACCATAAAGCTCAGCGCATAGGGCAGCATCAGAGCGAGCAGCGACCCTACCCCCATGCTCTTGTCCCACCGGCGCGTGAAGGCCAGAATCAGCGGGAAATAGGACATCAGCGGCGTCATGATATTGGTATAGCTGTCGCCCATGCGGTAGGCCGCCGTGGTCATTTCCGGCGAAATACCGACCAGCATGAACATCGGCACCACCACGGGGGCCAGCGCCGACCACTTGGCCGAGGCCGAGCCGATAAACAGGTCGAGTATCGACGAGAACAGCAACACACTGACCAGAAGCAGCGGGGCGGGTAAATCCCACGCCTTGAGGATTTCCGCGCCATTGATGGCGGTAATCGGGCCCAGCCGTGACCAGTTGAACATGGCGACAAAGTGCGCGGCGAAGAAGGCAAAGACCAGATAGGGGGCCAGCGAGCGAATCCCCTCGCCCATCATCTTCACCACGTCGTTGTCGGATTTGATGGTCCCTGCCGCCGTCCCGAAAGCGATAGCCGTGGTGATAAACAGCAGGAAGAAGCCGGCGATCAGGGCGGCATAGAAGGGCTGAAGCTGCGCCGGGCCCGTGGCGTCTTCGTTGATCAGCGGGGTATAGCCGGGCCACAGGGCCAGAGCCGCGAACCCGGCGACGACCAGCACCGCGACGATCCCGGCGCGTTTCAGGCCTGTTTTCTCAGCGGGTGTGATTTCGGACTTGGCCAGTTCGGCCTGAAGTTCGGTGTCCGGCGAACCGCCCCATTTGCCCAGACGCGGTTCGACCACCTTGTCGGTGATAAACCACGCCACCGGGGTGAACAGGCCGACAATGGCGAGGATGAACCACCAGTTGCCGAGCGGGTTCATCGTCCATGCCGGGTCGATGATGCGGGCAGCCTCCTGCGTGAAGCCGAACAGCAACACGTCGATCTGCCCCGGTGTGATATTGCCGGCATAGCCGCCCGACACAGCGGCAAAGGCCGCGGCGATCCCCACCAGCGGGTGCCTGCCGACCGAGGCATAGATCAGCCCGGCCAGAGGGATAAACACCACATAGGCCGCATCGGACGCATGGTGCGACACCATGCCGGTGATGATCACGCACGGGGTCAGGATGGCGCGCGGGGCATTGCGCAGCGAGGAGCGGATCAGCGCCGAAAACAGGCCTGAGCGTTCGGCCACGGCGGCCCCATACATGATCACGACCACGACGCCCAGTGGCGCAAAACCGGTCAGGGTCTTGGGCATATCAACCAGCAGCCGCCCGATATTTTCGGCGGTAAACAGGCTGGTCGCCGTATAGGTCACCACACCGTTGTCGAGCGTCGCCCAGTGCGGGGCTTCCTCGCCGCTATAGGGGATGGAGGCCGACCAGCCGAAATGCGCGCCGATGGTCGAAAGCACCATCAGCCCAAGGATCAGCCAGACGAAGATCATCACCGGGTCAGGCAGCAGATTGCCGGCCTTTTCGACCAGCCCCAGAAAACCTTTGGATCGCCGTATGGCGTCTTGCGATTGCGGCTCGGTCACCCTGCGCGTCCTTTTACTGTAAAAGCTCAGGTTAGCGAAGCTTTTACGTCTGTAAACCGGGGCCAGGGCGTGCAATCGATGGCAATTCACAAAAAACAAAAATGAGATAAGGACAGAGATGCTTTGCGAGCATCACTCAACGTCCCCTCACGTCTTCATCTTAATGACGTGGCGACTGAATACACTCGCCACATATCCGTTCATGCGCGGTTCAGGCAGGCAGGATTAGTCTGTGAGCATAGGGATGGGGCAAGACAGGAGACCGTTATGAAACGCATAATGACTACGTCCTTGCTGGCTATGATGGCTGGCTCCCTGCTGATGGCCGACGTCGCGGCGGCGCATCCGCGTGACCATGACCGTCATGATCGACACGATCGCTACGAGCGTTATGACCGCTACGATCGCTATGACCGTTATGACGACCGGCGCGGGCGTTACGACTATTACCGCAGCTATGATCGCGGCCGCCACTATGGCTGGCGTGAGCGCTCAGACTGGCGGCGCGGGGGTTATGTCGCCTATCGCGACTGGGATCGCGGCTACGCCATAGATTACCGCCGCCACCGCCACCTCTACGCGCCGCCGCGCGGTTATGAGTGGCGTCAGGTAGATGACCGCTACGTGCTGGCGGCCGTGGCCACGGGCCTGATCGCTGCGATTGTGCTCAGTAATTAGAGCGCATTCCGAAAAGTGTGCAACGGTTTTCGGACTCAAATGCGCGACAAAACAAAATGTTAGAGCGAGATTTTGATTCAACCTGAACGAAATCTCGCTATAAGGCATTGAACGAGAAACGGCGCTCTAACGGGGCGCCGTTTTCTTCTGTTGTCTTTATACGCCAATGGCGTATAATAGGTGCCGATGGAATTTCTTGAAACGCCCGTCTTCACGCGTCAGGTCACCGAACTGCTTTCGGATGAAGAGTACAGCCATCTGCAAACCCGTCTGGCCGCTCAACCCGACTGCGGCGATCTGATCAAGGG
>NZ_JAIWNX010000200.1 GCF_020217185.1 Asticcacaulis sp. | reverse complement strand
TGGCGGCGGCATCCGCAAGGTGCGGCACGCTTTGTCGGGGAGTGGAAAAAGCGGCGGCGTGCGCGCCATCTACTATTGGATCAGACCGGATCAGAGGATTCTGATGCTGGTGGTCTATCCCAAATCGAAAAAGGATACCCTGACGGACAGGGAAGTCGCCATTCTGGCGCAATTGGTGAAGGCGTTATGATGGACAAGGAAGTGTTTGCCGATCTGGTGCAGAGCCTCAAGGAAGCGGCGGAGATTACAGCCGGACGGGCCGAACCGTCGCGCCGCTTTATCATCGCTGCGCCCGATGCCAAGGCAACGCGGGAGCAACTTGGCCTGTCACAAAGTGAATTTGCGCGTCTAATGCACGTCAGCGTCAAGACCCTGCAAAACTGGGAACAACACCGCCGCACACCCACCGGCCCGGCGGTCGCCTTGCTCAAAATTGTCTCCGAAGCCCCGGAGACGGCCCTGAAAGCCTTGCAGGGCTAGTATCGTGAATTTGAAGTTCGCTTCATTCTGATATCGAAAGCCCGGCGAACTTCAAAATCAAAAACGATATTAAAGCACCGCTGCCCTGGCGATATCGGCCTCGCTGAACCCCAGCGCCTTCATGGCCGAAGCCGCAATGCCCTGCGCGTCAAGACCCGCATCGGCGTACATTTTTTCCGGCTTGTCATGGTCCTGGAAGCGGTCCGGCAGGGTCAGGGTGCGGATTTTCAGACCGTTATCCAGCGCGCCTTCGGCCGCCAGATAGTGCAGCACAAAGGCCCCGAAGCCGCCCATAGACCCTTCTTCGACCGTGATCAGGCATTCGTGGTGGCGCACCAGTTGCAAGATCAGGTCCTTATCCAGCGGCTTGGCAAAGCGAGCATCGGCCACCGTGGTCGAAAGCCCGCGCGCCCCCAAAAGATCGGCGGCCTTCAAAGCCTCCGGCAGGCGCGCCCCCAACGACAGGATGGCCACTTTTGAGCCTTCGCGCACAATACGCCCGCGCCCGATGGCCAGCGTTTCCGGCACGGCCGGGATTTCAACGCCGACTCCTTCACCGCGCGGGTATCTGAACGCCGAAGGCCCATCATCATAGGCGGTAGCCGTGGCGATCATGCGCGCCAGTTCCGCCTCATCCGAAGCGGCCATGATCATCATACCGGGCAGCGTCCCCAGATAACCGATATCGAACGTCCCGGCGTGGGTCGCCCCGTCGGCCCCGACCAGACCGGCGCGGTCGATGGCAAAGCGCACGGGCAGGTCCTGAAGCGCCACGTCGTGCGCCACCTGATCATAGCCGCGTTGCAGGAAGGTCGAATAGAGCGCGCAAAACGGCTTCATGCCGTCCGCCGCCAGACCGGCGGCAAAGGTCACGGCGTGCTGTTCGGCAATGCCCACATCGTAGCAGCGCGTGGGAAACACCTCGGCAAAGCGGTCAAGCCCGGTGCCCGACGGCATGGCGGCGGTGATGGCCACCACCTTCGGGTCGATCTGCGCCTGCTTGATCAGTTCGGCGGCAAAGACTTCGGTATAGCTGGGGGCATTGGCCTTGGGCTTGGCCTGCTCACCGGTGATGACGTCGAACTTGGCCACGCCGTGATACTTGTCAGAGGCGGCCTCGGCGGGAGCGTAGCCCTTGCCCTTCTGCGTCACCACGTGCACCAGCACCGGGCGGTCGGTGATGTCGCGCACGCGCTTTAAGACCGACAAAAGATTGTCCATGTCGTGCCCGTCGATGGGCCCGACGTAATAAAAACCCAGTTCCTCAAAGAAGGTGCCGCCGGTCACATAGGTGCGCGAAAACTCCTCGCCCTTGCGCACCATCTCAAACAGCGGACGCGGCAGGCGTTCGGCCACGCTCTTGCCGAAGCGGCGCACCGCCTGATAGGCGCCGCCGGAGACCAGATTGGCTAGATAGGCGCTCATGCCGCCCACCGGCGGCGCGATCGACATGTCGTTATCGTTGAGGATAAC
Organism: Asticcacaulis sp.; assembly: GCF_020217185.1. GTDB lineage: Bacteria > Pseudomonadota > Alphaproteobacteria > Caulobacterales > Caulobacteraceae > Asticcacaulis. The sequence continues at coordinate 8,047 of NZ_JAIWNX010000200.1, read as the reverse complement.
CGTCAGATTCTTCGTGGTTTCGGCGGCATTGTTCATCGCCTCATAGGCCATGCCGGCCGACATCGAGCCGTCACCGATGACCGCCACGACCTTATTCGTTTCGCCCTTATGGTCGCGCGCCGCGCAAAAACCCAGCGCCGCCGAAATCGAGGTCGCCGCGTGCGCGGCACCGAACGGATCATAGGGGCTTTCCGAGCGCTTGGTGAAGCCGCTGAGGCCGCCGCCTTGACGCAGGGTGCGGATACGCTCGCGCCGCCCGGTCAGAATCTTGTGCGGATAGCACTGATGCCCGACGTCCCAGATCAGAATATCGCGTGGCGTTTCAAACACATGGTGCAGCGCCACGGTCAGTTCGACCACACCCAGCGCTGAGCCCAGATGCCCGCCCGTCTTAGACACCACATCAATGGTTTCGGCGCGCACCTCATCGGCCAGCGTCTTCAACTCAGCGGCAGACAGATGGCGGATCGCTTCCGGGACCGTCAGCGTGTCCAGGACCGGCGTTTCGGGTTGGGGCATAAGCGGTGCACTCACAGGCCGGATCAGAACCGGCAATGGTTTTGTTCGTCTCTAGCGTAACCGACATAAAACTGCGGCAAGGTTTTGTCCAGTAGCGAAGACTTTGCCTGCGGCGGCGAAGACGACCTTGCTTAGCTCTGCCGTTTCAGCACAAAATCCACGCTGTCGCGCAAGATGTCGGCATCGGTCCCGAAAATATCCAGTCGCGCCTTGCACTGTTCGGACAGGAGCCGCACCCGCGCCTTGGCTTCGTCCAGCCCCAGCAGCGTCACGAAGTTGGTCTTGCCCTTGGCCGCGTCCTTGCCACCCGCCGCCTTGCCCAGCAGGTCCGGATCACCTTCGACATCCAGAAGATCGTCGGCAATCTGATAGGCCAGCCCCAGATCCTGCGCGAAATGGATCAGGGCATTGGCCTCCTTCTCCGGCACGTCAGCAATAATGATCGGGATTTCAAAAGCATGAACGATCAGCGCGCCGGTTTTCATGCGCTGCATCCGCGCCACGCCGCCCAAATCGTCTGACACGCCGATCAGGTCGATCATCTGACCGCCGGCCATGCCCTGCGCACCCGACGCCAGAGCCAGCCGCGAGATCAGTTCCACCCGCACGCGCGGGTCTTCGTGGGTATCTTCGGAGGCCAGAATCTCAAAGGCCACGGTCTGAAGCGCATCCCCGGCCAGCACGGCCGTCGCCTCATCATAGGCGCGGTGCACGGTCAGTTGCCCGCGGCGGATATCGTCGTCATCCATGCACGGCAGGTCGTCGTGCACCAGCGAATAGGCGTGGATACATTCCAGCGCGCACGCCGCCCGCAGCACGGCCTGCGCATCCGCATCGAACAGACGCCCGGTTTCGAGCGCAAAAAACGGCCGCAGACGCTTGCCCGGCCCCAAAGCCGCGTAGCGCATGGCCTCGGTCAGGCGCGATTCAAACCCTTCGGCGCGCGGCAAAAGCTCATCGAGCGCCATCGTCACCAGATCGGCGGTCTCCTGCATCCGTTCATGCAGCGGCGGCAGGTCGGAATTGGCGGCGACCGGCCTCACCTCAGTTGAACTCCGCCGGGGCCGTGCCTTCGACCTGACCGGTCTTGGACAGGGTGATTTTTTCGACCTGAAGGCGGGCAGCCTCAAGCCGGTCTTCGCACAGGGCCTTCAACGCCGCGCCGCGTTTATAGAGTTCGAGAGACTTCTCCAGCGGGGCCTGACCGGACTCCAGCTCTGCCACGATGCGCTCAAGCTGGGCCAGCGCCTCTTCGAAGGACAGGGTCTCGGCAGGTTCGGTCATGATGGGCCTTTCGTTACGCAATCAGGTTACGGAGGGGGGCGGCATTGAGCAAGGGCTGCTCAGGCGCGTCGCTCATAGCGGCGGCAGCCCCAGTACTTAAACCCCTGCTCGCAGGTTTGGCTATAGCCTAATTTTCCCAATTCGAGCGAAATCATCCAGTTGAAATAGCCGTGCGCCAGAAGCAGAACGTCTTCACCGGTCTGCGCCTTGTCGTGCAGCAGGCGCGCGGCTTGCGCGGCGCGGGCCTCGGCCTGTTTGCGCGTTTCTTCGCCTGCGTGGTGGTTGAACGCCCACCACCAGAAGCGCGAAATCCCGCCCCAGTATTTGGGCGAAAAAGTCAGGAAGGTCGGAAAATTGGGCGGCGGCAACGGCGCTTCGATAAACAGATCAAGCGATTCAAACGGCTTGCCCTTACAGACAGCGCGCGCCGTTTCGATGGAGCGTTGCAGGGTCGAGGAATAGACAAAGCCCGCTTCCTCGGCCCATTTGATCAGTTGCGGCGGCGGAATCTGACCTTCGAGCAGACCGGCCAGCGTATAGCGCCCCCACCAGTCGCGATAGCCCGCCGCCGTCAGCTTGACGCGCCGCGACAGGGCCGGTTCACCGTGCCGCACGAGGGTAATCGCCCCGTTTCGTGTCTGCGCTGTGCCGCCCTTGGCCAAACCGCTGCCTCTCTAATACCAACCCAGAGTCATTTTCAATGGCACTGGGTATAACAGGAATCGCAAACGATTCCGGCTCCGTTTCAATGAGAGGTTTGGTAGCCCGCCGCATGGGGGGAGACAAGTGATTTCGCGTCGTTGATAAAATCGCAGAATCGTCCTACTGAACGAAAGCAGGATAGAAGTCCAGCCCAATCAAACGGCTTACTAGGAGCAGTGAGCCTGATGGGCTATGTATGCAGCGTCAACAATTGATGTTGTCACATTAAAATTCCCCAACTTACTTACCATGAGCCCATAGCAACAGTTAATCTCTTTATTGATGGTTAATGCTTGGGTGTTATTGTAATTACGACAGCTATGCTGTACATTAAAGTTTTAAGAGGGGCACACGCATGTCTGAAACCTATCGCTTCGAGGCGGCATTAAAATCCATTGAGTGCGAAGATATGGAAGGGCTTTCCGATTATCTTACGACTGAAGTTAATCTAAATCAAAAGGATGATCGAGGCTGGACTTTATTGACTGCCGCGATTGTATGTAACAATACAAATGCAATATACGCGCTGCTTGAAAAAGGCGCATCCGCCCTCATAAAAGACAATCTGGGGATGACACCCGTTGATCATGCCATAGAGCTTAGGCATTTCGAGCTGGTAAAAAAGCTAAGGCGACCCTCCAAAGCCGCATAATTACAAAGCCGATATATCAGGTTGGTGGTTTGATCGACTCATCAACAGCCATTGTCCCAAGGCTAAGTTTTTCAGCGCTTTCAGTCGTTTCCAGAAGAACATCATTTATTTGAATTTCAATTTCACGCCTTTCAGACTCATCTCGCGTGTACGTCAATTTATACTCAAATTTATCCGCTTTAGCTAAACCACCAATGAGCATTTCATAAATTAAAAGGTTTGTATTGTAACGTTGAGCCACTTTCAAGTTCGACCAAAGATAATGACTGGCCGTCACTAATAGCGTGTAAGCTCCGAGAAATATAGATACGTATTTTTCTACATTGTCTGTCGCATCAACCGCGGCGGCGCAAAGTGACCAAATACCAAGAAGAAATGGTGCAGAAGCACTCATAAAATGGATAATGCGATAGATTCTATAATAGTTTCTGATATCCCTATAAACCTGCGCTTTGAGAGTCTCGGCCTTTTTGTATTTTGTACGATCAGACATTAACAGCAATCGCAGACAGAAATCTTGGACAAACCATTCAGGATGTGGGTGTGCTGACAAACCCTTCCGTTGTGACAATCGCCAAAACAGGCATGGGCCTGATTCATATAAATACGAACCTTGTGTCCACTCCTCGATTTGTGAATCGGAGGGTTTTTAATGGTTACCTTTGGCAGGTAGACAGGGCCACAATTCCGGTTTCGAAAAGCCTCCCAAAAATCAGCCCTGAGGTATTCGGACTCATCACAACCCATTGACTGAAGGAAATCAATGATTTCCTGCGTGTCGTTTTTGAGGAATATTTTAATTCTATTGCGGGAGTGCGGAACAGCAAAAATCATGTCGGCCACAGTTTGGCGACGCTCTGCCATCGCTACATGCGAAGGATTACGCGCCGAAAGCGCCTCGTATTTTTTGTAATCTGTCGTAATCTGTGCCAGCTTACGCCATTCGGACATGTTGACCACAATGCTCATGAACATTCCCCGCTACTTCTCGAAACAGGGAATAGTTTTACAACTTATCCACAGGCTTTGCAAGCATATGGGGAAATCAACACTCACTATTTATGAAGCGCGAAATGCACGACGTCGGTGCGCTCGGTGCGGAACCCCGCTTCACAATAGGCGAGATAAAACAGCCACATCTTGCGGAAGGCTTCATCGAAGCCGCTGATGCGCCCCTCAGCCCAGGCCGCATCGAAGCGACGCGCCCACATATTGAGCGTGCGGGCATAGTCGTGGCCGAACGGCGGATCCGACAGGACCGACAGGCCGGCCTTGGCGCTGTGGCTGCGCAGCTTTGACGGCGACGGCAACATGCCGCCGGGGAAGATATAGCGCTGGATGAAGTCCGGCCGCTGACGGTAATCTTCGAACAGCTCGTCGCGGATCGTAATGATTTGCAACGCCGCCTTGCCACCCGGCTTGAGGCAGTCCGACACCTTGCGGAAATAGGTGTCCCAGTATTCCATCCCCACCGCCTCAAACATCTCGATGGAGACGATGGCGTCGTATTGGCCCGTCACATCGCGGTAGTCGAGTAATTTGATTTCGACCTGATCAGACAGGCCCAGCCGCTGCATACGTTCAACCGCATAGTCGTGCTGTGACGGCGAAATGGTCAGGCAGGTGGCCCTGGCGCCCATTTTCGCCGCGTATTCGGCAAAGCCGCCCCAGCCGCAGCCAATTTCCAGCACGTGCTGCCCCGGCTTGAGATCGACCAGCCGCGCCAGCGCCGCATACTTCGCTGTTTGCGCGCGCTCAAGGTCTTCGGTGCCTTTGAACAGGGCGGACGAATAGGTCATGGTGGCGTCCAGCCACTCGGAATAGAAGGCGTTGCCCAGATCATAGTGGGCAAAGATGTTGCGCCGCGACCCTTCCTTGGTGTTGCGGTTGAAGCTGTGCAGCAGACGGCTCATCATCTGCATGAACGGATTGCCGATAAAGAAGCGCGTCAGGCGATCGATATTCAGCGTGAAGACTTCGAGCAGGTCCGGCAGGTCGGGCGTATCCCACTCCCCGGCGACGTAACCGTCGGCGAAACCGACATCACCGGCCGACAGCACGCGGCGCAGAAAGCGGAAATCATTGACTTTCAACACACCGTGCGGGCCGGGCTCCCTCCCGCGGATTTCAAACGGTGTACCGTTCGGCAGGATGATGTCGAGATTGCCGCGGTGCCAGTTATGGCGCAGCGTCTTGAGCGGCTGCCGCAGGGCCTTCGGCACCACGTGCAAATCGGCGCTTTTGGCTACGAAATGGGGACCAAGGGATGTCGAGGTGCTGGACATAGGGCCGCCTCCGTCTGAGTTTTTTATTATAATGAAAACGCGCGCTGCAAAAAATCTATATCTTGAGCAGCCGCCCGGCGAACACGACCAGATGCGACGCGACGGTCGTCAGAACCGCCCCCCAGATCATATCGATCACCACCAGTTTGAGGGACCAGTCGCGGATTACGGCCATCGCCGTCAGATTATAGGTGCCATAGGCCAGAAGCCCCAGCAGCGCCGCGCTGATCGTCAATGACCAGCCGGCGGGCAGGCCATACACCGGCAACTGTCCCGACAGGACCGGGAAGGTCAGAAACCACGTCACCCCCAAGCCGTAAAGCAGATAGAAGGCTACCGCCGCCGCCATATTGATGCGCGTGGCCATCAGGTCGCCCATCAACGGCTTGTACAACGGACCGGCGGTGAGGCTCAGCCACACGGTATCAATCACCGCGAAGGCGATCAGGGTCAGGACGAGCGCGCTCAGAAACATCTTCATGCCTCACCTTCAGCAATGGGGGGTCGGGTCAGATACGCGCGAAAGGCTGCAACAGTTTACCCAGAAGCGTCTTTGGCGCGATGGGCGCGTTCGCCGCGATCAGGCACAGGCAATCGTCCGCCGCGATCAGGGGCGAATGGTGATCGCCTTCGTCGCACGACACACAGTCGCCGGGGTGATAGGCCCCGCGGTCATCGCTGAAACAGCCGGTCAGAACCAGAGTCATCTCCAGCCCCTGATGGTCGTGCACCGGCATCTGCATGCCGCCCTTGACGTGCATCAGATAGGTCAGGCCGCGCCCGTCCTTAGGGGCATCGAGATGCGCCATCCACACGCCCGGCGCGCCCCAGTAGCGCGGCTTGAAGGCCGCCGTGCGCACGGATTCCGGCAGGTCGATACCCTTGAGATAGGCAGGCAGTTCGGGCGCAACGCGCGGCTCAGGGGCCTCTTCGGGGCGCTCGATACGCGCCAGCGCCAGCTCCAGCGCGTCATCGGCCATATCGACCGGCACGATATCTTCGAGCATGGAGGCACCGATGGCGTCAAACAGGCGCAGCGACGTGCGGCAATGCAGGCACATTTCCAGATGCGTTTCGACCAGCAGGGACTGACCGGCGTTCAGACGGCCACGGTGGTAGTCGAGCAGGATAACCTCATCGAGGTGGTGATTAATGGACGTCATACGCTTTTACTTTCAGCACGGGTTTCAAAGGCCGCCCGCAGCCGCAGAAGCGCCAGCCGAAGACGTGATTTCACGGTCCCCAGAGGGATGGAAAGGGCCTGCGCGATGTCGCCATGCGACAGGTCCTCAAAAAACGACAGCCGCACCACTTCGCGCTGCTCCGGCGACAGGGTCTGCATCAGGACGCCAATCGTCTTGGCATCCTGCACTCCGATCAGGTGCGTATCCGGGGCCTGTTCCGGTTCCGGGGCCCACAGGTCTTCCGGCAGGGTTTGCGCCCGCTTTTGCTTGCGCACGCCGTCAATATGCAGGTTGCGCGCGATGGAATAGATCCAAGTCGTCGCCGACGCCTTGGACGGGTCGAAATAAGAGGCCTTGCGCCACACATTGAGCAGGGCATCCTGCGCCAGGTCTTCGGCTTCGATGGCGGTCAGACCGCGGCCCATCATGAAGGCCTTGAGTTTGGGCGCGTATTGACTGAACAATTGCGCATAGGCCGCACGGTCACGCCCTTCGGCGATGCGTAAAATCAGGGCTTCGGGCACACCCATGGGACGCCCTCCCCGGCTCAGGCCAGTCTCTGCGACGATCATACGCGCAGAAGACCCGATTAAATCGTCGCGGTCAAAGGACATTTGAGGCCGCCCGTAAAGAGTCGATGTGGACTTGGCTGTGGTCATGAGGCTTCTACGCCGCAGCCACAGGTTTGGATTATACCAAAAAGGCAGTGAAGGTGACTTTTGGTATTCGCTACGCGCCTGCCTCATGTAGCCCGTACATATGAGGCAGGCGCGTAGTCTCAACGGCCGGAGGCGGTCAGCCTCTTTGGCCGTTGATATTATAAAGCATATCATTTCCGGAAAATCAGATAGGCTGATCCAGCGCCCGACTCCCGGCGTAAGCGTCTTTATATAAGCAAGGACATAAAGAATGTACGACGCCAGCCGCGCCACCCCGGACGCTTCCCGCCGCCCCCGTATCGCCATTGTGGGCACAGGGATTTCCGGTTTATCCGCCGCCTGGCACCTTCATCCGCACACCGACATCACGGTGTTTGAAAAAGAAGACCGCCCCGGCGGCCACAGCCACAGCGTCAATATCGGCAGTGCCGAGACCCCTCAGTGGGTCGATATGGGCTTTATCGTCTTCAATACGCCCTGCTACCCCAATCTGACGGCCCTGCTCGACTATATCGGCGCGCCGCATCAGTCTTCGGACATGTCGTTCGGCGTTTCTATCGACAAGGGACGGCTGGAATACGCCTCGGTGTCTCTGGCCGGGCTTCTGGCGCAATGGGGCAATGTGGTGCGCCCGCGCTTTCTGCGCCTGATGTGGGATCTGGTGCGCTTCTACAAGACCGCCCCGCTCGATCACAAGGCGCGTCAGGACGAGCGCCTGACCCTGGGGCAGTATCTGATCAGCCGGCGCTATTCGCGGGCCTT
>NZ_JAIWNX010000199.1 GCF_020217185.1 Asticcacaulis sp. | reverse complement strand
TATCGAGGACCATCTGGTGCCGCAGGCCGCCGCCATCTGGTCCACCTCCGCCGCCGAGGTCATGGACTATCCGTTCCGCGCCTTCATGAATTTCTTTGAAAACCATGGCCTGCTGAAGCTCAATCTGGCCGAACGCATCCAGTGGCGCACGGTCACCGGGGGCTCACAGGCCTATGTCGAGCGCCTGATCGAACCCTTTACACACCGCATCCGCACCGGCTGCGCCATTGTGCGGGCCGAACGCCACGCCGAGGGCGTCACCCTGACCGATACGCACGGCGAGGTTCATCACTTCGATGAGGTGGTGTTCGCCACCCACGCCCACGACACTTTACGTATACTGGGCGACAATGCCACACCGCAGGAAGCTAAGGTGCTGTCGGCCTTCCGCTACACCGACAACGAAGTGGTGATGCACACCGACGCCAGCCTGATGCCGCGCCGCCGCCACGCCTGGGCCAGTTGGAACTATATCGGCCGCAAGGATGAGATGACGGCAGGGCGTATGCTGTGCGTCACCTACTGGATGAACCTGCTGCAAAACCTGCCGGGTCGGGACGTGTTCGTGACGCTCAACCCCGTAACACCAATCGCCGAAGACAAGGTGATCAAGCGCATGATGTTCGACCACCCCCTGTTCGATCAGGCCGCCATCGCCGCCCAGACGCAGTTGGGAGCCTTACAGGGCGTCAACCGTACCTGGTTCTGCGGGGCCTATTTCGGCGCGGGCTTCCATGAGGACGGCCTGCAATCGGGTCTGGCAGTTGCCGAGGCCATCAGCGGCGTTTCGCGCCCGTGGGCCTTTGACTGGGGCCGCTCGCGCATCTTCTGGCAACCGGCCCGCGCCCAACTGGAGGCGGCGGAATGATGCGCCCGGCCCTCTATGCCGGCCCCGTCATGCACCACCGCTTTGCGCCCAAGGTGCACCATCTGGAATATTCGGTGTTTCAGATCCTGTTCGATCTCGACCACCTCGATCAAAGCCTCAAACCGTTAAAGACGCTCGGCCTCAACCGTTTTAATCTGCTGGGCTTTTACGAGCGTGACCACGGTCCGGTCCGGGGCGACACGGCCACGCCGCTGCGTGAACGGATCATTGCCTTTCTGACGCCTCAGGGCCTTTATGAGCCCGGTGACCGGTTGTTCCTGCTGGCCATGCCGCGCGTTATGGGCTTCGTCTTCAACCCGATCAGCCTCTATTTCGTCGAAAAGGCCGATGGCGACCTGCGCGCCGTGGTCTATCAGGTCAACAACACCTTCGGCGACCGCCATTGCTACGTCCTGCCGGTGCAGGACAAGGGCCGCCTGCATCAGGCAGCGGACAAGCGGCTGCACGTCTCGCCGTTCATGGATATGGACATGGCCTACAGCTTCGATCTGACGCCGCCGGAAGCGCGCTTTGGCCTGCGTATTTTACTGGAGCAGGTGCGCCCCGAAGGCCGCGAAAAGATGCTGGTGGCGAGCTTTAATGCCCAACGCGAGGCGCTGAACGACCGCGTGCTGATGAAATACTTCCTAACCATGCCGCTGATGACCTTAAAGGTCGTGTGGGGTATCCACTGGGAAGCGCTGAAAATCTGGCTCAAGGGCGTCAAATACCGCCCCGGCCCCAAACAGGTCCCGGATGTCTTCAGCGTGGGACAGGCTCTGCCGTCTTACGCCCCCGACGTGCCGGGAGAGGTGGCACCGCGCGAAGCGCGGTGACGGAGGGGCTTAGCGGCTGATCAGCCGCGTTTCAGGTTCCACCACCGCGCCCTGCGGCAGCGGTCCTCCCCGGCAAGCCGGGGAGGTATAAGGAACGGAGACCTAAGGCCGCTTCACCTTCACCGCATTGCCCGAATAGGCGACGCTGATGGCCGGGGCGTCGAAGTCGGTCGTCTTGTCGCCCGCCTTCAGGAAGCGCACCTTGAAGGTCCGCGCCGCCACCATCTTATCGTACTGGCCCGTGCGCGCCCCGATGGTCAGTTCGCCGGTCTTGTCATTATAGCTGAACGGGATGCGGGTGAACTTGCCCTTCTCATAGCCATTCGACACGCCATCGTCCTCATAGAGGCTGTAGCGGCCATCGGCACCCGTATAGACATTGATCGTCAGCGGCGCGTCCGGCTTTTCATCGACATACTGCATGACCGGACCCATTGGCAGGATTGCCCCCGCCTTCACGAACAGCGGCAACTGATCGAGCGGAGCCGCGACGGTCTGCGTCTGACCGCCCTTCACCATCTCGCCCGTATAGGCGTTGTACCAATTGGTTCCCGCCGGGAAATAGACGCTGCGTGAGGTGGCCTGATACGTGGTGATCGGCGCAACGAGGATCGACTTACCGAACATATAGGCGTCCTTGACGTCCTTCCCCCGGGCATCCGTCGGGAAGTCCAGCGCAAAGCCGCGCATGATCGGGGCCGACTCGTAATGGGCGTCCGCGGCCGCCGAATAGATGTACGGCATCAGGCGGTAACGCAGCTCAAGGAACCACACCATGTTGGCGCGCATGGGCGAACCCGGCGGCGAGATTTCGTGGATTTCGCGCTTCACGCCTTCGCCGTGCGAGCGGAACAGCGGCGAGAAGGCCCCGAACTGCCACCAGCGCTGGTTCAGCTCACGCCATTCCTTCAGGTCCTCAGCCGTGCCCGTGCCACCGGCGGCGCGGTTTTCCTGAAGCGCCCCGACATCCTTGCCCTGAAAGCGCGTTTCCTGCGCATAGCCGCCGATATCGTGCGTCCAGTTGGGCACGCCGGAGAAGCCGGTCTGTACGCCCGCCGAAATCTGATCGTACAGATTGTCCCAGGTGCCGACGACATCACCCGACCACAGGGCGGCGGCGTTACGCTGCACGCCGGCAAAGCCCGAACGGGTCAGGATGAACTGACGCTTGTCCGGCTGATCGGCTTTGAGGCCCTCATAGACGGCCTGAGAACTCATGGTCGAATAGGCGTTGTGGACCAGCGCGCCCGGCCCCATCTGGGTCGGGGTGATCAGCTCGGCAAACTCCTCCGGGCTGGTGTTGGAGCGCACGTCCGGCTCAGTATTGTCCATCCACCAGGCGTCAAAGCCGTACTTGGCCAGACCTTCCTTCATCTGGCGGTAATAGATGTCGCGCGCTTCCTGATTATAGGGCGAATAGTGGCTGTTGAGATAGCCCGGCCCCACCCAGTCCTTAGCACCCAGTTCGACATTGCGGCGCCACATATAGCCCTTGGCGTCCAGCTCCTTATAGTTGTCGGTATTGGGATAGAACTTGCCCCAGATCGAAATCATGATGCGGGCGTTCTGCTTGTGCACCTCATCGACCAGCTTTTGCGGATCAGGGAAGCGTACGGGATCGAACTTGTGGCTGCCCCACTGGTCTTCGGGCCAGTAGAACCAGTCCTGCACGATATTGTCGATCGGCCACTTGTTGTCGCGATAGGTCTTGAGCACCCCCAGAAGCTGATCCTGCGTCTCGTAGCGCTGGCGCGACTGCCAGAAGCCATAGGCCCATTTCGGCATCATCGGCGGCTTGCCGGTGACGGTGTGATAACCGGAAATGACGCCTTCAAGGCTGTCGGCAGAGATGAAATAGTACGTCAGGCCCGTGCCCGCCTCAGAGGTGAAGCGCAGCGAGTGCTTGTCCGCCGCCGGTTCCGGGTTGGAATGGTGCAGCGAGATCAGGCCGCCCGACGGCAGCCATTCGACGTGGAACTTGACCGGCTTGTTCTTGGCGAAAGTCTGCTCGAAATTGTTGTACCAGGCGTTCCAGCCCATGCGCCAGATGCCGTGATCGAAGATCGTCTTGCCATCGACCTTCATCGTCACATAGTCCGAGGCAAACAGGCGCATCTTGTGCACGCCCGGCGTGTCCGAGGTGGCCGAGCCTTCCCAGACGACCTTGACGGTTTTGCCCGTCGTCGCGGCCTTGCTCAGGGCCGGATCGGTCGGCCAGTACTTATCGACATCGCTCAGGAACTGATAGCGGATGTCAGGCTCAACGCGCGTCAGGATAAGCTTGTCATCGACATAGTATTTGGCAGTCAGACCTTTGGAACCATCGAGCGCCGTCAGTTTCAGATCGCGGCTGGCCAGACCGAAGCGCACCGGATTGCCAAAGCGCGTGACCGAATTGTTGTCCCACAGCACGCCGTAATTCTTATCCGACACCACGAAGGGGATGCCGATATCCATATTGTGCTGGCGCAGTTCGATGTCTTCGCCATTGAGGTTCATCTGGGCGTTCTGGTGCTGCCCCAGACCGTAGAAGGCCTCGGTCGTGCCGGGGTTGAACTGGGCGCTGGTGGCGACATAGGATTTACCCTCGACCGTCACCGGGGTGATGGCGCTCTTGACTTCTTTCAGCACCGGCTGGCCCTTGGCGTTGAAGAAGGTCAGGCGGCCGGTCGTCAGGTCCACCTGCGCCGAGGCGGCGGCGGCCTTAAGGGTGACGGTACCCTTGCCGTCGGACACGGTGAACTTGCCGTCCGGCTTGGCGACGGCCATCAGCGACGGCAGTTGTTCGCGCGCCGGGTCATCGACGCCGACCACCTGAATGATCGAGTCGCTGATGACATTGAGGCGGATTTCCTTCGCCGTGCCGGTATCCGGCCTGACCACAATGCCTGTATCGGTGCGGCTGTAGGTCCCGGCCAGCGCCGTGGAGGCCATCAGGGCGACGACCAGCGTCGAGGCGTAGATATAGGGTTTCATCTGTTTTCTCCCGAATATCTCTTCTCCCAGGAGGGAGAAGGTGGCGTGTCAGCGCCGGATGAGGGGGTATGCAGGACGGCCCGTGCGGCCCCTCACCCCGGCCCTCTCTCTGCGTGAACGAGAGAGAGGAGGTTCATTATCAATAGGTGGCCAGCTTGACCTTGAGCACGGCCGGCTGGCCGGTCAGGTTCAGGCCGTAGTCGGTCTGGTCGCCATTCCACACGAAATCGACGACCCACTGGCCGTTTTCAAAGTGCCCCTGCTCGACCGAACGGAAGATCAGGTTCTTGCCTTTGTTCTTGGGGCCCAGCCCGAAATTCAGGCGGGCGTGGACGCCGGTGACCAGAAATTCGTCTTCGGACAACTGCGCCACGACCACACCGCCATTGGGCTTTTCACGCCCCGGCACGGGGTCGATCTTGCCCAGCCACGTCCATTCGGTCAGACCGAACTGCCACTCACCATAGAGCACGTCGAGCGTCCACTTACCGCCCAGGTCGATCTTTTGCGGCTTGCGGTCATCGGCCTCAGCCACGCCCCAGACGGGGTTTTCATAGGCGATCTTCGCCCAGTCGCGCATCATCGGCGCAAACAGGGCGTACTTTTCCCGAAACGGTTTCAGGCCTTCCGGCGACATGTCCTTGCCGCCCAGCGGGTAGTTGGTATAGCCCGTATAGTCGATACCAAACGGCGCAAAGCCAATGCCGCCGCGGCCGAAGACACTGAAAATATAGCGGGCAAATTCGGTATCCGAACCCGTTTCGGGCACAAACAGCGGATTCTCGAACTTCGAATAGAGGTTCAGCACCGCCTCGTAATTGGCCGAGTCGCGCTTATAGATATCGGGCGCGATGATATCGATGGCCGGGGCCGCCGCCTGATAGATGTCGATGACATTGTGGGTCGGCCCGCCCGACGAATAGGTCTCAGGCCCCACCTCGATCAGTGGCTCACGCAGCGCCGCATTGACGTACATGGGGAGGTCATAGACGGCGCGACCAGCGGCCGCGATCTCGTTGATATAGCTGGCGATATGCCAGGCGTGGAAATATTCGTCGGCGTGTTTGCCGAACACCTCGCTCCACGTGCCACCCTTGCTGAGCCCCTTCTTTTTGAGCAGCGCCTGCGGCACCGGCCCCTTGAAGACCTTTTCCGCCTTGGGCGAATAGTCGCGCACGCTGCCATAGGTGCCGGACTCGTTCTGCGGCTGGATCATGATGACCGTGTGCTGGTCGCCGTCGATCTTTTTCAGGTGCGTCATCAGGGCGACAAAGGCCTTCTTGTCGGCCTCCAGCGTCGTGCGCTCCATCGGCGACAGGCAATAGGACATGGTCCCGTCTTTTTTGGTGATCCGCGGGAAGCGCCTGTTATCAAGCTTCACCCAGTCCGGCGTATAGTTGGGCGAGGTGTTTTTCCACGTCCCGAACCACAACAGCACCAGACGCACATTGTTCTGACGCGCCTGCTTCACCAGTTCATCGACGTAGGAGAAGTCGAACTGACCTTCCTTCGGCTCGATCTGTTCCCAGGCCACCGGAATTTCCAGCGTATTGGCCTGAATCTCCTTGATCGCCGGCCACACCTTGGGCAGTTGCGCCACGTAGTTGGACGAATTATTGGCCTGCGCCCCCAGAATGAGGTACGGCGCGCCATCGACCATCAGCGCCGACTTGCCGTTCTTTTTGACCACCTGCGGCAGAGGCTTATTTTGTGCCCATGCCTCAACGGCGGGGGCAAGGCACAAGGCCGCGCTGATCACAGCGGCGGACATCAACAGACGGCGCGATACTCTTAAACCCATGCACGGCTCCCCTGACTGACCGATGCGACGCACCGGCGCTTATGACGGACACACGGTCCGCGTCTGAACTTCGCTTGAGGGATAAAACAGCCGCCCGCCTTTTTTAGACGGTGCGTCTGCACCGCACTGTTCCCTCGCAACAGACACCGCTCCTGAAAAGGCGGCATTTTTTATTATACAATTGTCTTAATCATCCTCGCCTTAGGGCGCAAGGTCAAAAATGATAACGCTATCATTTTCAATCGTTTTCACATCGACTTCACGTGTGGATGAGCGACCTTGATGTCTTATTTGTCATTTAAGCTGGACAAGCGGCGGAAATATCGGTGATTACTCATCCTATAACAAGACTCAGACATGCCTACAGGCCCCTTATATGCGTACGCAGCACGGCGTCAGCCTCACCTACGGACTTCTGGAAACCCTCGGCCAATCGATTGTTTCCGGCCATTATGACGGCAGCGGTTTTCCGACCGAGGCGGAACTGTGCCAGCAGTTTTCAGCCAGCCGCACCGTCGCGCGTGAGGCGGTGAAGATGCTGACGGCCAAGGGCCTCTTGAGCGCGCGCCCGCGTCAGGGCACCAAGGTCGAACCGGTCAGCCGCTGGAACCTGCTCGATCCGGATGTCACCCGCTGGCTGATGGAGCGCCCCTTTTCCAACACCATCTACCGCGAATTTACCGAGGTGCGTCTGGCTATCGAGCCGGTGGCCGCCGCCCTGGCCGCCCAGCACGCCGACCGCAAGGACATCAAGGCCATCCGCGACGGCCTGAACGGTATGCGCGACCACGCCGCCGAACACGATCAGGCGCTTGCCGCCGATATCGAATTCCACGTTGCCATCCTGCGCGCGTCGGGCAACCCCTTCTTCTGGCAGCTCCGCGAACTGATCAATACGGCGCTGCGCCTGTCGATCGGCGTCACCAACAAGATTTCCGGCCACACCGCCTCCATCCCGGCGCACGAAGCCGTGCTGATCGCTATTGAAAAGGGTGACGCCGACGGGGCCCTGCACGCCATGCGCGCCATCCTGCTGGAATCGCTGGAACTGATCAAAACCTACGATCCGGCGGTCGGAGAATAGCCGCTGTCTGAGGGGGGGACGATGGACCATCGCAAAGAAGACGCCATCCTGCATCGCCAGTTTGAACTGGACGAGGACGGGACTGTTGATCTTTATGTCTGGCGGCCTTTTGCGGAGACGGACCTCAGATGGGCCTGTACCTACCTCATCGAAGGCTTAGGGGCAAAAAAGCCAAAGACTATCTATGGCATTGATGCTGTACAGGCTTTGTGCCTTTGTCTGAAAACGGCGGCTACGGTCTTGTATGTCTGCGAACCCTACAAGGCGGGACGTCTGACATGGTCGGGCAGCCGCGATCTTGGCCTACCCATGATCGAGGGGCTCGACCCCGCAACCGGCAATCCGGGTCAGGCCCAGCTTCTGACAACGGCTGGACAATCTGCTGTGTTGACCATACCCGGCTGCGCCCTGCCCTATATCGCCTTCCCCGGCGACAGGCTGGCGCGTTTGACCCAGCAGTTACGCGACATCAGCCTCGCGCACCCGGCGGCGGGGCTGGCCCGCCTTGTTGAGGGTCTTGAGAGCGAATTGGCGTGGTATGAGGCGAACGCCAAACTCACGCCGCCAGTTGCGCCTTGACCCGTTCGGCCAGCGTCTTGATGTCCAGCGGCTTGGGCAGGAAGGACACGCCCACCTCGTCTTCCAGAAGGTCCGAGAATTCGGCCTCGGCATAGCCCGAAATGAACATCACCGGCACATTGCCGAGGAAGGGCCGCGCCTTTTTGAGCATAGACGGTCCGTCCAGCCCCGGCATGATAACGTCGGAAATCAGCAGGTCGAACTTGTCGCCGCTCTGGATGATATCGAGCGCCTCCTCGCCGTCCGACGCCTCGGTCACCTCATAGCCGCGCTGACGCAGCAGGCGGGCGGCGATGCCGCGCACGATTTCTTCGTCCTCAACAAACAGGATGCGCCCGGCACCGGACATGTCCTTTGGCGTGACCTTGGGCGGAGACGCTGGCCCCGCTTCGACCTTCGGCGCGTCAGGCTTTGCCACGTGCACCTTGATCGGCAGGAAGATTTTGAAGGTCGCCCCATGCCCCTCAGCGGGCGCCACCACCGAGGTGATGGCGATATGGCCATCGGCCTGATTGACGATGCCATAGACGGTCGCCAGCCCCAGTCCCGTCCCCTCGCCCAGCGGCTTGGTGGTGAAAAACGGCTCGAACACCTTGGTCATGATCTCCGGCGGGATGCCGGGGCCATTGTCCGACACCTCGATCAGGGCCGCGCCCTGCGCCGGGGCCTCGGCCCAGCCCTGCGCCACGGCCTCGGCCTGAGTAAGCGCCGCCGAACGGATTTTGACACGCCCGCCACCGGAGGCGTGCACCGCATCGCGCGCATTGACAACGAGGTTCATCACCGCCATCTCCATCTGGCCCTTGTCGGCGTGGATGTCGGGCAGGTCACGGCCATATTCGGTTTCGAGCTTCACGTCCTCACGCATCAGACGGCGCAGCAGCACCTCGGATTCAGAGATCAGTTCGCCCAGATTAAGCGTGACGCGCTTGACCGTCTGCTTGCGCGAAAAAGCCAGCAGCTTGCGCACCAGATCCTCGGCGCGCGTCGAAATCTGCCGGATTTCGTTCAGCCCGCCATAGGAGGGGTCGCCCAGCGGGTGGTTGTGCAGCAGGTCTTCGACGCGCAGCTTGAGCCCGGTCAGCAGGTTATTGAGATCGTGGGCCACACCGCCGGCGAACTGCCCGATCGCCTGCATCTTCTGCACCTGCGCCAGAGACTGCTCCAGTTGCTTCTGCTCGCTGATGTCGAACAGATAGAGCATAAAGCCGCCCGGCGTGTGGGCCAGACGCACCTGAAGCGGCAGGTCTTTGTTCGACAGCAGCTTGACCTCAAAAGCGGTCTTTTTGGCATCGAGCTTGGCCTGCGCCTCTTCGCGCGAGGCGGCGTCGATCAGGTCGCCCCACACCTTGCCGGTCAAATCCGCCACCGAGCCGCCCATCAGGCGCGTAAACACCGGATTGACGCGGGTAATTTTCGCCGTCAGCAGGGTGTCGCCTTCCAGCAAGGCCTGACCAAAGGGCGCGTCCGACCCGTCAAAAGCCGG
Source organism: Asticcacaulis sp. (assembly GCF_020217185.1). GTDB lineage: Bacteria > Pseudomonadota > Alphaproteobacteria > Caulobacterales > Caulobacteraceae > Asticcacaulis. Next base: position 370 of record NZ_JAIWNX010000199.1, on the reverse strand, counting down.
GGCCACGGAGGGTTGCGCCACAACGGCTTCCGCCTCTTCCGCTGTGTCCATGCCCTCGGCAACCGGCAGTTCATGATTGAGCAAAAGCCCGGTCCCCAGCACGCCTTGCGAGGCCGCACGCACCAGCACGCGCTCATCACCCAGCCGCGACAGCAGCATTTCAAAATCAAAGCTACCCAGCCGCACCAGAGCGCGGCTGTGGCCCTGCGCGCGGGCTTCGCGCATGGCAACGAATAGGGCAGCGCTGCCCTCTCCGGCCGGCAGGCGCTTCTCATTGCCGCCCGCGTCGCGCCAGGCGGGGTTGGTGGCGCTCAGACGGCCGTCAAAGCTGGCGATCGCCGCCGGTTCGGCCAGCGCCTCGACCAGAGCC
>NZ_JAIWNX010000198.1 GCF_020217185.1 Asticcacaulis sp. | reverse complement strand
GTGACGCCCGGCCCCTGGGCTCCCGTGTCATCGTCGTGCCCGAAGGCGAACAGCGCCACCGACACCACTGCCCCCATCACGATGACGAGGATGGTCAGCACCACGCCTACCGGCAACTCACCCGCAATGAACCAGAAGGCGGCGCAGGCGCAGACCACGATGATCCCCACCACCGTCAGGGCCAGAGGCGACGCAAAGTCGCGCAACCGCTCCGGCAGGTTTTTGGGCGCAGCAGCGGGCGTATGAGCCGATGTTTGGGCGGGCGACGAAGACAAGGCGAAAACCTCTCACCAAAACGAATCGCTGGAGTTTAACCTAATTTGCGAATCCTGAGCCGACATATCGCTCTAAAATCCCCGACGCTTGCGCACCATGACGAAGGAGATGATCTTGGCCACGGCCTGAAAATGCGTTTCGGGAATGATCTCATCGACGTCGATGGCCGCATAAAGCGCCCGCGCCAGCGGCGGGTCTTCGACAATGGCAATGTCGTGCTCGCCCGCCACCTCGCGGATTTTCAAGGCCAGCGTATCCACCCCCTTGGCCACGCACAGGGGCGCGGGCGTTTCCTCATCATAGCGCAAGGCCACGGCGTAGTGGGTCGGGTTGGTGATCACCACCGTCGCCTTGGGGACATTGGCCATCATGCGCTGACGCGACTTTTCCATGCGGATTTGCTTCAGGCGGCCCTTGACGTGCGGATCGCCTTCGGTCTGCTTGTATTCGTCCTTGACCTCGGTCTTGGTCATCTTCATGCGCTGAGAGAAGCGGAACTTCTGGATGAAGTAATCGGCCCCGCCTTCCAGCGCCATGAACAGGCACACCGCCACCGCCAGTGAGAAAAACACCTCCTTGGCATAGGGCAGCACCATCAGTGGCGACGCGCCGGCCAGACCCGCCACATCGACCGCCCGCCCCTTGAGGATCATCCAGGTAATCACGCCCACGGCGATCAGCTTGATCACCGTCTTGGCGAACTGGATCAGGGCATCAACACCGAACAGGCGCTTGAAGCCCGCCATGGGGTTGAGCTTGGAAAAGTCGGGCTTGAGCTTTTCGGTGCTGAACATAAGGCCGGTCTGGGCCAGACTGCCTATGGCCCCGGCGGCACCGGCCACCAGCAGGATCAGGGCGATGATCGGCAGGACCTGCCCCATCAGGTGGTTGGCGATGGTCAGACCGCCATCCCCCATCAGCGAGTCGCGCAACAGGTGTGGCGCAGCGACGAATACGCGCAACGTCTCGGTCAGCGACAGGGCGATCTTGTCGCCATAGAGCATGACCAAGGCGCACGCCGCGATCAGCGACAGGGCCTGAGGGATGTCGGCGGATTTGGCAACGTCACCCTTTTTCCGCGCCTCTTCGAGTTTTCGGGCCGAGGCCTCTTCTGTCTTGTCTTCGCCTTCGTCTGCCACCTAAGCACCTCTTACAAAGAGGCGCAGGAACTCCTCATAATGCTGAAGGAAGACCAGACCGGTGCCGCCCAGACTGAGGGCGAAGATGGCCAGCCCCAGCAGAACGCTGACCGGGGTGACCGCGAAGAAGATGGGAAAGGCCGGCATGATGCGGCCGATAAAACCGGCCGCGACATTGATAATCAGGCCGAAGACCAGGATGGGCGTCGTCATCTGGATGGCCAGCATGAAGGTATCGCCCACCGTGCGGATCATCAATTGCGTCGCATCGCCCACCATCACCGGGCGCATCGGCGGAAACACCCAGTAAGAGTCGCGCATCCCCGCGATGAACAGGTGGTGCAGATTGGTAGCATAGATCAGCACCAGCCCCAGCATGGCCAGAAAGGTGCCGATCGAGGTTGAGGGCTGGGCCTGCGCCGGATTGGCGGTCTGGGCAAAGGACAGGGTGGTTTGCAGCGATACCACCTCCCCCGCAATGGCCAGTGCCCCCAGAAAGGTGCGCATCAGCATCCCCAGCATCAGGCCGATCACCGCCTCATGGATGATCAGCCCGGCCATGGCCCCCAGCTTGGGCGGCAGGGCGGGCATTTGCGACTGCACCACCGGCACCAGCATCAGGGTGAAGACAAAGGCAAAGGACAAACGCATGCGCGGCGGCACGGCCTGATCCCCCAGCCCCGGAATGAGGATCGCCACCGACCCCACGCGCACAAAGATCAGCATGGCGGTAAACACCACCTGCGACGTACCGAAGAAGGAGGTGACTTCGGTCGGGAAATCCGGAGCGGGCGTAACGGGGATCATAACCGCCACCTATGACGCGATTCTTGCCGCTCAGACAGCGCGTCAGATGCCCGCGATCTTGGTGGCGATTTCCTTCATGAAGCCGGACAACAGCGCCCCCATCAGCGGCAAGACGAGCAGCAGGGTCACGAAGACCGCGATGATCTTGGGGGCGTAGATCAGGGTCTGTTCCTGAATCTGGGTCAGGGCCTGAAACAGGCCGATGACCACACCGACGATGAGACCCACAATCAGAACCGGGGCACAGAGCTGAATGGTCAGCCAGATCGCATCGCGTCCGACGCTGAGAACTTCCGTACCGGTCATGAAAATCGCCCTACACTTTAAGCCACGGACCCCACCGATCCGCTGGGCAGATTTTGCCGATAGCGTGGTTAATTTGTCGTTAACGACGGCCCAATCACTATTTTCAGATCGGCATTCTCAGGATTTCCTGATAGGCGCTGATGACCTGATCTCGGATGGCGATAACGCTTTCCAGCGACGCCTCGGCGGTGGCTACAGCGGTCACCGCGTCGATCAGTTCGGCCTTGCCCTGCGAATGCGCGATCATCTGCGACTCGGCGTTCTGAGTCGATTTCAGCGTCTGTTCCATGGCCCCGTTCAGGACCTTGGAAAAAGACGCGCCCACGTCGTGCGTGCGCGAGCCCTCTTCGTGCAGGCCGGAGACCTGCTTCTGAACGGCCCCGTAGGCCTTGGCGACGAGCATGGGGTTCATTTATCCAGCCTCTAACGCTTCAGGATATCGAGCGTCTTCTGCTCCATAGAGCGAGTCGTCTCGATGACATTGAGATTCGCCTCATAGGCCCGCTGCGCGTCGCGCATGTCCATGCTCTGGATCAGGCTTTTGACGTTCGGGCGTTTGACGTAGCCATTGGCGTCGGCGGCCGGGTGGCTGGGGTCGTACTCCACCTCAAACGGCGTCTCATCGGGCCGCACAGCCGCCAGCTTGACGCCCATGGCGCCGTCGATCTTGGCTGCCTCAAACACCGGAATCTTGCCGCGATAAGGGTCGGCACCCGGCGTCTGACCGGTCGAGTCGGCATTGGCGATGTTTTCCGCGATAATCCGCATCCGCGCCTGCTGCGCCCTGAGCGCGCTGGCGGCGACCGAAAGGGTGGGATGGGTGTCGGTGGTTTTGTTGATCGGCATGATGCGCCCTTAGCCTCTATCTACCCGGTGCCTTGCCCGCCATGCGGATCAGGCCCAGAGACTTCTGGTAAAAGCCCAGAGCCGCCTCATACTGCATGCGGCTCTCGGCCATTTTGAGCATCTGTTCTTCGAGCACGACCGAATTACCGTCCATGGTGGTTTCGGAGTCCGGTGAAACCACCGCCTTGGGGGCGAAACTCCCGCCGCCTTCGACATTCATATGCCCGGCATTGGTCACGCTGAGGCCCAGCCCCGTCTGTTCCTGCTGCCCTTTGAGGACGGAGGCAAAATCGAGCGCCTTGAGGTCGCGCGGCTTGAAACCCGGCGTCGAGGCATTGGCCACGTTCTGCGCCACCAGCTTCTGGCGCTGACCCAGCCAGGTCATCTTCTCTTTCAGCGCCCCAAGGAGGCCGATATTTTCCGTGCTCATGCGCGATGCCTTACCTGTCCGCTGCGACTCAGCCTATGCAGAGCGGCAGGCAAAATATGCCCCCTTGTTGGTTAATGAGGCTTTAAGACCTTGTGCTGCATATCGGGGCGGTGGTCGCGTATGGAGGGGTTGGCCCGATGGATGTCTTTTTAAGTCTGTTGCGGGCGGCCTTTGCGCTGGCCATCGTTCTGGGGCTGGTGCTGGGCCTCGCCTACGCCCTGCGCCGCTATGCACCGCAACTGCTGGCGCGCTTTCAGGGAGAGCGCGGGGAGCGCCGCCTGAGCGTTGTTGAAACCCTTGTCCTCGATCCGGCACGGCGTCTGGTGCTGGTGCGCGTCGATGATGAGGAGCGCCTGCTGCTGTTGGGCGAAGGTCAGGAACTGATCGAGCCGCGCCAACTGCCCGCGCCCAAACCAAAACCCGCCCCCGCCCCTGCGCCCACCGTCAATCGGCCGGTGCTGTGATGCGGATGCCCGACCTTTTTCGTCAGTTCGGCAAGCCGATGCGCAAACGCGACTATGCCCTGACCCTGCTGGGCGGCATTCTCGGTTTCGCCCTGATGATCTTCCCCGGCGACGTGCTGGCGCAATCGGTCAATCTCGACCTGGGGCAAGGCGGCACCCTGACGGCGCGCGTCGTGCAGATGCTGGGGCTTTTGACCGTCCTGTCGCTGGCGCCGTCTATCGTCATCATGACCACCTCCTTTATCCGCATCGTGGTGGTGCTGTCCCTGCTCAGAACGGCGCTGGGCCTGCAACAGAGCCCCCCCAATGCGGTGCTGATCTCGCTGGCCATGTTCCTGTCGGCGGTGGTGATGGCCCCCACCTATCAGGCGGCCTATGATGCCGGCATCCGCCCGCTGATGGATCAGGAGATGGAAATGCCGCAGGCCTTTGATGCGGCCTCCGAACCGGTCAAGACCTTTATGTTGTCTCAGGTCGATGCGGGCGATCTCAACCTGTTTATCCGCCTGTCCAAGGTCGAAAAGCCCAAGGACAATATGGACCTGCCGATCACGGTCATCACGCCGGCCTTTATGATTTCGGAGCTGAAGACGGCGTTTCTGATCGGGTTTCTGCTGTTCATCCCGTTTCTGGTGATCGACCTTGTGGTCGCCTCGGTGCTGATGAGCATGGGGATGATGATGCTGCCGCCAGTAGTGGTGTCGCTGCCGTTCAAGCTGATCTTCTTCGTGCTGGTTGATGGCTGGCGGCTGGTGTGCGGTTCCTTGGTCGAGAGCTTTACCAAGACCGGGGGCGCGGGGGGTTAGATGAAATTCATCGACGATAAATTCGAGCGACTGGGTCAGGACACCCTCTTCTATCGGCACGGTCGGCATCGACCGGCCTATCGCCTGAAGGACGAGGCGCAAGCCATCGCCATTCGCAAAGCCCTGCTGAGCGGCTATGCCCTCATGCTCATACAAATCGTGAGCGTGCCGATACTGGTCTTTATGATCTGGATGCTCGACCCCCAAAACCCGCCCTGGTGGATATTACTGACGACCTTGCCGGGATTTGGCTTTACCTTCTCGATGATGCGTAACCGCCTCAATGGCCTCCTCAAGGATACGCCCCGGCTGGACACATCCATTGTTAACTGAATGGAGCCTAACTTTTACGGGCGACACGTGTAGCCGTGCAGGTCTTGCCACCGCCCCCATCCTGAGTTTTGCGCCAGACTGTGGTTTGGGAAGTTGTTGCCTGTCTGTGACGGTCGAACTGTGATAACTATGTTACGGTCACTTCGTTAAAAGCCGTTATAAATAAAGTTAACCGGATCGCGGCGATTGAACGCTGCGAGACTGTTTTTTTGCGTTTCGACTAAATTTTTTCGGGAGAATTTCAATGTTTTCAAATGCTCAAACGCGCCGCCAGAGTGTTTTGTGGCTGATGGCCGCGCTTTCGGCCCTCGTTGTTTATATGCTGGCCACCACCGTGGCTCTGGCTCAGGGCAAGCAGAATTTCACGCTGATCAACCATACCGGCTACACGATTTCCGAAGTCTATGTGTCGCCCAGCAAGTCGGATAGCTGGGACGAGGATGTGATGGAAGAGGATGTGCTGCCCAACAACGCCAGGGTGGACATCACCTTCAGCCGCAAGGAAAAGGCCTGCTTGTGGGACCTCAAGGTCGTCTATGATGACGGCGAGTCGGCGGAATGGGAAAACTTCAACCTGTGCGAAGTCTCAAGCATCGCGATCAGCTATAGCCGCAAGACCGGCGAAACCTGGGCCACCTACGAATAAGACGGGCCAACGGGTGTTTTTTTGAACAGGCGTCGGTCTTATCGACCAACGCCTGTCAGATATCGTCTTCACCGACTTGCCGCGCACCGTGCAGGATGCGCAGAATTTCGACGTTTTCGCCGATGCGATAATAGATGTTGTAGTTGCCGTGCGACAGGAACCGCACGCCCTGCCCCAATTCATATCTGGCTGCGCCGGACCGCGGATTCTCGCCTAGTGTCCTGAATCTGAAATTCGCATGGGCTTGATATCGCTCTCTGGCGAATTTCAGATTCAACAGGACACTAGCAACTTATTGTATCTAGTATCGTTTTCGAATTTGAAGTTCGCCCGGTTTTCGATACCAAAATGAAGCGAACTTCAAATTCACGATACTAGCCTCAGCGCTTTCTGTTGTAATTCCAGAGTAAACGTCCGTGCCCGCCCAGGTGCATCCTGTGCGATGTACCGCGCAATCTCCCTCAGATCATTTCGGGCCATAGGTGAAAAGGTGACGCGCATTACGCGCGGTCCCGATCTTTTTCCATGTCATCGAGCATGGAAAAGACCTCATCAAACACCTGCTCGGCAGGAATAAACGGCCCTTCCATCCCTTTGGCGATCTCAGCGCGCAAGGCTTCGCGTTGTCGCTGTTTCTCCAGCTCGCGGTCTTCCAGCAGGCGCAGGCCTTCGCGGATCACCTCGCTGACATTGTTGTAGCGGCCTGTGGCGATCTGCGCCTTGATAAAGGCTTCAAAGTGCGGGCTGAGAGCAACCGAGGTCGGCACGGCAAGCTCCTATCTGTTACTAACTGATAGTAACATCGCCGGCTGCCGCCCTCAAGCGCCGCGCGTCAGCCCCTCGACCAGTTGGCGTTTGAAGCCGGGCAGGTCGGTCCACTGCGTCGCCACGCGCACCGGGCGGCCTTTGGCGGGGTCGATCAGGGTCATCCCCTCATCCGACACGCTGAGCGGAAGGGTCTCCATCACCAGTTTCGACTCATCAAAGGCCATTTCGACCGCCACAGCGTCGAATTGCACCGAGCTTTGCTTCGTCAGGTCAAAATCCTTGGCCATCCACGGCGCATTGGGCAGCCACACCTTGCTGTTTTCGATACAGGCCACGGCGAAGGGATCACGACTCTGCCACAGCTTTTGCCAGTCGGCGCCATCCAGCGTCACCAGACCGCAGGTATCGAGCGGCGTAATTGCACAGCTGAGCCAGTCGGCCTCGAAGATCGTGCGCAGCGCCGCCGGATCGACCTTGACGTTATATTCGGCATCGGCCGGCGCAACGCCCTTATAGCCGATACGCACCGAGCCAAACATACCGATAAAGCGCGCCTTTTGCGCCAGCTTCGGTTCGCGCCGCAAGGCTTCGGCCAGTTCCGTGGCCGGACCGACGCTGATGATCGTCACGGGATCGGGTGAGTTCATCACCGTGTCGATCATGGCCTGAGCGGCGTCCTTGCGCACCACGCCGCGATAGGACTCAAGTCGGTAATCTCCGACCCATTCGGCCTGTGCGCCTGTCTCCTCGCCCTTCGGACGACCCATGGCAATGGCCACGTCGCTGCGCCCGGCCAGGGTGAGCAGTTTGGCCGTCAGGCGGGCCTTGTACTGTGGGCTGCCCGCATCCGTGGCCACTAGCTTGAGCGCCAGTTCCGGCCGCCGCAACAGGTAGAGGAGCGCGAAGGTATCATCGACATCGCCGCCGATGTCGGTATGGAAAATCACCGGCACAGGCTTGCGCGTCCTGGCGGTCACAGGCCCCGCCACCGACAGCGCCAAAGATGATAACAGCAGGGTGCGACGGTCGAACATGCAAGGCTCCTTTGCGGCAAGCCTATCGTGCGACCGCCCTCACATCAAGGTCAGAACACTTCGACCGAGCGCGTGCCCTTGTCGCTTAGGGCGCTGTAGGCCGCTGCCGAAGCCCCGTAGATCAGGGCATAGAAGCCGCCCATCAGCAGACTACTGACGAGGGTTTGTGCGAAAAAGACAGGCGTCATCAGAGCCGCGACGGAACTCATGTCCGGACGGCTCATCTGCGTAATCGCCTGCATCCAGCCGCCGCTGGTCCCGACCACCAGCGCAAAGACCAGGCTATAGACGATGATCATAATGACAATCATCACCAGACCCAGCAGAAGGTAACCGCCCAGCAGTTTCCAGCCCTGCCCCTGGGTCAGCTTGAAGCTGCCGAAAATATTGATCTTCCTTTCGGCAAAAGACTGCACCATAACCAGCGACCAGCGGCTGACGATATATAGAAAGGTGACAATGCCGCCAACGACCAGAACAAAAATCAGAATTCCGGCCAAAATTTCGCTGAACTGGCCCACCATGGAGACAATCCCGATCAGTATGGCCAGCGCAATGCCGAACACGATGTAGAACAGAACGAACGCCAGCGCCCACAAAATGCCGACCAGTATTTGCCGAAACTCATCGCCCCCCAGTTTCAAAAAGGCAAAACCACCGGTACCCGGCCGCAACTGGCTGCGGAAGACGGCGCACTGGATGATGGCGGAAGAGATCAGCCCCAGAACACCGGCAATGAGATAGACCGGCACAAGCGCCCCAAGATGGCCGAACACCTGCATCGGGTCGGCATCGGGCGCGGTCTGATAGTTTTGCAGCGCCGTCAGGGCCGGCCCCGCCACCGCCACTATAAGCAGCGACGACACCACACTGACCACCAGATAGACCAGACCCCAGACCAGCACAGCCAGCGGATTCTTCTTGATGATTTCGATGCCCGCAAAGGCAAAATCAACAGACAGCTTCATAACATCCCCTCCCTTTCAGAGTTCGCAACCCTAGCGCAAAAGGCGAGGGACGCAAAGCCCTGCCCTACGCGCAGGCCTAAGAGCATCCGTCAGTTCCGTTAAGCCGCCATATGGATTTAAGCCTATGTTTAATAATGATATTTTCAGAGGATTACACTTTAAGGATCGGTGATGAATTACACAAAAAACCGGGCGGAGGATCAAAAAAAAACGCCGCTCCGTCAGGAGCGGCGTTTTCCGGGATCAAGGCCTTTCGGCCTCCCCCACCCTTGAGGATTTTAGAAGTTGAACCGCACGCCGGCGACGTAGCGCGGGCCAAAGCGTTCAAACTCGATCGGATTGGTCGAAACCGTGCCGTAACGGCGGGCCCCCTGATTGCGCAGGTTCGATCCGTCAAAGAACCATTCCAGATTCTTGTTGATCTGATAGCGCACCGACAGATCGACTTCTTCATCGTCGTCCCAGTAGATGTCGCCGTTATCGGAGGGCACCGCCACGCCGCCAACCATGGTGTAGCCGCCGATATCCTGAATCCAGGCCGTGCGGTACTGATAGGCGAGACGCACGGTCAGGCCGTACTTTTCATAGATCATCTGAAGGTTATAGACGCCTTCGGACGTGCCCGGCAGGTCAGCCTTACGCGCCGGAACGATGATCGGCGAAGCCTTGGTGCCGACATTATAGGCCGGGAGGGTGACTTCCGAGTCCGCCAGCGTGGCCGAAGCCTTCACACCGAAACCGCCCAGCCAGTCCGACCAGCCGAGGTCTTCGACCAGCTTTTCCGCGCTGTAGGAGGTGAACAGTTCCACACCCGACAGCTTACCATCACCGCCGTTACGCAGGGTGGTCAGGATATAGTCCGAACGGTTGGTGGTGCCCGAATTCAGGATGTCAGAGCCAAACGTGGCCGACTGGTTGAACAGAACGTCCTGAATGTCCTTGTAGAAGAAGCCCGCCGACACAAAAGCGGAGTCGCCATAGTATTCCAGATAGGCGTCAAAGCCGGTCTGCTTTTCGGGCTTGGCGTCCGGGTTACCGCCCGAAACCGTCTGGTTCGAGTCGGAATAGGTGAAGTTCGGACGCAGATCGTCATAGTCCGGACGCGAAGCCGTGCGGTTCAGCGAGAAGCGCGCCTTCAGCTTGTCCGTCACGTTCCAGTTCAGGTGAACGCTGGGGT
>NZ_JAIWNX010000197.1 GCF_020217185.1 Asticcacaulis sp. | reverse complement strand
AGAACAGGGTTTCATCGCTGGAGGTCTCAAGATACTTTGCCAGAGCCGTCGAATAGGCGCGACCGTCGTTTTTGATGTTTTCGACGCGCGTACCGTAAACGATGTTACCCCAATCGAACGTCGTGGTGGCCATCAGGTAGGCGGCCGCCTGCTTTTCGTTGATCTTCCAGTAGTTAGACGTCGTGGCCGACATATCGCGCACGGCGGCACCGGCATTGATATACTGATTGACAAGATCGTTCGTCAGGGCTTGGTTGGTGTATCGGAAGGTGTAACCCAGCGCCTGCTTACCCTTGTACGGATCGTCAATGGCCAGCGTGCCCCAGGTCGGCACCGTAAAGCCCTTGGCGGTCAGGCTCGCCGGCGTCGCCGTGTAGGTCTCGTTTTCGTTCTTCTTGTTACGCGCCGTGTAAAGGGCACCGAACTCCACCTTGGTCGGCAAACCGAACAGCTCGGTTTGACGGTCAAAGTCGATCTTGGCGGTGTAGGCCTGAGTGGTTTCACCACCGGCGACGCGACCGATCGAGGTCAGCGGCGTGTTGAATTCTTCGGCCGAGAAAACGCGGTCGCCCTGGGTACGCGCCGAGGTCGTGCCACCGGTGCGGTACAGACGCACAATGTTCTGATCGCCATTGCGGAAATCATAAACGGCGGTCGGACGCTCAAGAAAAGACGACGGGCTTTGGAAGGCAGCGGTAACCGGCGTATCGCCACCGTTCAGACCCACCGTATAGTTCAGGCGCCACGACACGTCATAGCCGTACCAGTTGCGGTGCTCACCGCCCAAGGTGTTGGTGGCAAGGATTTCTTCGGAGTCGCGGTAGTCGATACGACCGTTCAGGCGCGCGCCATAAACCGTACCGAACTTGGGATCGGCGGCGGTGAAATTGGCATCCGAATTATAGGCGACACCGGCGGCGTTGGTGCCCTGATCAAGGCGCACGATCCAGTTGTCGCGCAGCTCGTCGTCCTTGAAAATCGTCCAGATCGACGAGGCGAACAGGGTGTTGTTGTCGTCAATCTTGTAGTCGGCGCGCAGAGAGGCCGAAGAGTTGTAACGCGTCAGACGGTAGTTCTTGTATTCAAACTCACGGGCGAAGGTCTTGCCTGGAGCGGCGGCACGCTGAACGAGGTAGGGATCGGTTTCCCAGTTTTCCGTCGCCATATTGCGGCGATAGTAGGAGGCCTGAGCGACGATGCCCAGTTTACCAGCCATGAAGATGTTGGAATAGACGAGGTTGGCATCCACTTCTTCACCACCACCCAGGGTGACGTGGCCGAGACCGAGCTTGCCCGTGATCTTCTGACCCTTATAGTCGAAAGCACGGCGCGTGCGGATGTCGATATTGCCGGCAACGGTGTCACCGGGCATGGACGGAACGATGGCCTTCTGAACCATCACCTGCGAGGCAATAGCCGACGGGATGTTGTCGAAACGCGAGTCGCGGCCTTCGGCGGAAACGACCGACAGGTCATCGAACGAGATGGTCGCCCACTTACGCGGCATACCACGCAGGTTGACGTAGCGGGCCTGCCCCTGATCGCGCTCCAGACCGACGCCCGGCAGACGGCCGATGGCAAAGGCGATGTTCTGATCTGGCAGGTTGCCGGCATCATCGGCCGACAAAACGCTGACCAGCGAGTCCGACTGACGCTGCGCCTTCAGGGCGGCCGCATCAGATTCGGCCAACGGACGGCGCGCCGTCACAACAACTTCGGTGACCTCTTCCGCGTCAGCAGCCTGAACCACAGCCGGAACAGCCACAGCGGCGAGCGGCGCCATAGCCGCCGTCATCGCGAGAAACTTCACGGTTTTCATCTCAAATCCCCAGTGATCTGGCCCGGCAAAATCTTTGCGTCAAAGCCCCTGAGGTCCGTCTAGTCAGGCTGGGCGACGGTTCGACTACAGTTCCGTGAAGCTTTTATGACAGCGTCACAAACGAGATACACTGTGACATTAGATGCACAGTTCAGCACATTGCATGAACCTACGAACGCACTACTCAAATTGAGTGTGCTTTTTTATTCTCCGTGCTAAGAGCGCGGAAATCAGCACATAGGGGTGTACGCAAATGCTTACCAGCCAGACATTTAAGCTTTTTATGACATCAACTCTTTTGTGTGTCGGTTCAGTGGCTTTGTCCGCCTGCGTGCACCCGGAACTGATCTCCGACTCGGCCAAGATGACGCAGGGCACGGGCACGCCGGTTCTGGCGGTGACGGAAACCACAGCGGTCGGCACGCTCAATCTGGACTCCGCTGACGATCCCGAAATCTGGGTCGATCCGTCCGACTCCAACCGCGTGGTGATCTATGGCACCGACAAGAAGGCGGGCCTCTACAGCTATGACCTGAATGGCAAGGTGATCGACTTCCTCACCGTCGGTCCGATGAACAATGTCGATCTGCGTAACGACGCGCTGGAACTGCCGGTGGTGGTTGCCGCCTCTGACCGCGTCGGCAATGGCGTGCGTTTCTTCAAGCTCGATCCGGCGACTCTAAAAACCACCGACTGGGGCTTTGCGCCGCTGGCCACCTCTGAGGCCTATGGTTTCTGCCTCGGTAAGACGACGGCAGGCGATCTGGTCGCCATTATGGTAGGCAAGAACGGCGATGTGGCTCAGGCCACGGTCAGCGTTGCTGCGGGCAAGCCGATCCTGAGCGAAACGCGCCGCTTCAATGTCGGCACGCAATCCGAAGGCTGCGTGGTCGATGACCTAACCCAGACGCTTTATATCGCCGAAGAAAACGCCGGTATCTGGGTGTACAGCCTCGATCCGGCAACGGGGTCGCAGCGCAAGGCGCTGGTCAGCCTGCCGTCGGACGTGCTCAAAGCTGATGTCGAAGGCCTGACCCTGCTGCGGGACGGCCAAAAGACCTATCTGATTGCCTCGTCGCAAGGCGACTCGGCCTTTGCCGTCTGGCGCGTCGAGGGTACGCCCATCTATCAGGGCCGTTTCTCGGTCTTCCCCGGCAACGGTATCGATGCCGTGACGGGGACGGATGGCGTCGCGGCCCTGGGCGGACAGGTCGGCCCCTATGCCAAGGGTATCGTCGTCATGCAGGACGACATGGATACCGAAGGCGAAGTGCTTTCGACCACCCGTGCCCGGCAAAATTTCAAGATCGTGGACTGGAAAGAGATCGAAGCGAAACTCAGCCTGAAATAAAATATGAAGCCCCGCCATCCGGTGGGGCTTTTATTATACCAACGGCCGAAGATGCTGACCGCCTCCGGCCGTTGAAAACTCGAGACTGTCTCATACGTGTCAGAGACATGAGACAGTCTCGAAAGGCATACCAAGAGCCATTTTCAATGACCTTGGTATTATCCGAGTTCTTTGGAGCGTTTCTGCGCCGCCAGTACCGCCGCCGTGACAAGCTCGGTGAGCCCCTGCCCCTCCTGCCGCAGCACCTTCAGCGCCGCTTCGGTGGTGCCGCCGGGCGAGGCGACCTTGCGGATAAGGTCTTCGGGGTCTTCGCCCGTCTGATCCAGCAGATTGGCCGCCGAAATCAGGGTGGCGCGGGCCAGTGTTTTGGCATCCGCGGCCGTCAGCCCGGTTTCCAGCGCCGCCTGCTCCAGCGCCGCGACAAAGGCATAGACATAGGCCGGCCCCGAACCGGACACGGCGGTCGCCGCGTCGATCAGGTCTTCATTGTCCAGCACCACCGTCGCCGCCATCGGCGAGAAGAGGTCGGACGCGGCCTGCAAGGCCAAGCCCTCGGCCGCATAGAGGCTGGCCACGCCCTTACCGGTCGCCACACCCGTGGTCGGCATAACGCGCGCGACTTTCAACGGCGCAAACACGCTGCTGAGGTCTTCGGTCCGCACCCCGGCCATCACCGAAATCAGCGTCGCCTCCGGGTTGAGGTTGCCGTCCAGAATTTGCGCCGCCCCGCGCCAGCTCTGCGGCTTGACCGCGATGATGACGGTGAAGGCGTCGCGCCACACTTCCGGCGACGGGTTAAGCCGCGCCCCCAGACCCGCATAGGCTTGCGCTTCTTCGCCGGGATTGAGATCGAGAATAATCAGGTCGGACGGCGCGATATGGCCTGCGGCGCGCATCCCCTTGAGCATGGCCGACCCCAGCGCCCCCGCGCCAATGAGAAGTATGGGTTTCGCCAGCATTGATGGACCTCAATAAATCTTGAATTAAATGCGAAAAATGCCGACGGGCCGCCCCGAGGCATTTTTCACCGTAATACCAACGACCTAAGATGCTGACCGCATCCGGCCGTTGAAACCTCGAGAATGTCTCATATGTGTCAGCGACATGAGACATTCTCGAATGGAATACCAAGAGTCATTTCCAATGACCCTTGGTATAAGACCATACAAAAGTACCCGAAGGGCAACTTTTGTGTGAACGATTAGGCCTCTCCGATTGTCTCAAACAGGCAGGCTTCCAGCGCCGCTTCGGCCGTCGGTGCGCCCTTGAACAGGAAGTCGAAGGCCGGATAGAAGCGATCCACGGCTTCGGCGGCGACATTGATCATGTGCGCCGTCTGCACCTGACCGGGGCGTTCCATCGGGCTCGACAACAGGGTGTGGCGGAAGACGATATCGGCGGGCAGACGCCCCGCTTCGCGCATCCCTTCTTCGTCTTCATAGATTTCAAAGTGACCGAACCAAACGCGCTGATTGACCAGTGACAGCAACTGATGGATCGGCGCCACCTTTGCCGGATCGAAGCGCAGGTCGAGCGACGAACACAGTTGCAGGCACTCCCCTTCCGGGCGGCAGGAGAACCACATGTCGTGCGACTTCCATAACCCGGCCAGCGAGAACAGCACCTCGCCATCAGGTGTCCGCTCAAAGGTCAGGCCTTCGTCAGTGAGGATAGCTTCGACCAGTTCGAGCGGGTCGGAAGTCGTGTCGGTATAATCAGCCTGAGGCAGGTCCATGAGAGATACGGGTGTCCTGAGAGAGGTCCGAAGGGTGAGGTTTACTCAGCCCTGGATTTGAGGCTCTGGATTTCCAGCTTCAAGGCGGCGATTTCGGCCAGCATGACCTCCTTCATCGCCTCGAATTCATCGCGGCGGATAAGGTCCATATCGGCGACGAAGCGGTCGCCCTGGGCGCGAAAGGCGGCCTTGGCCTCGTCACCGGCGGCCTGAGCCAGAGACATGGCGCTGGTCGAGAGCTTGGCGAATTCGTCGAGGAAGGGGTTTTTCGACTGCATGGGAAAATCCTTGCGGATAAAGGCCCGGAAAGAGCCTCAAATGAGTTGTCACACTGTGCGCATATAGTGCGAATGGCGACTGAAAGAAAGTTTTTCACGATTCTTGCCCCCCTTCGATGATTCCTTTAGGTCATTGAATACAGTTCACAGGTTTCTGAGCATGACCCTGCCCGACATTGATCCCGTCCTTTTGCACATAGGCCCGCTGGCCCTGCGCTGGTACGCGCTGGCCTATGTCGCCGGTATCGCGCTGGGCTGGTGGTATCTGACACGACTGATCCGCAAGGAGTCTTTGTGGGCGCCCTACCCCGCCCCCCTGTCGCGTGAAAACCTCGAAGACCTGATTATCTGGATGGCGCTCGGCATCATTCTGGGCGGACGTATTGGCTATGTGCTGTTCTACGATCTGGCGCCCATCCTGAAAAACCCGCTGCAATTCTTCAAGGTGTGGGAAGGCGGCATGTCCTTCCATGGTGGCTTTATCGGGGTCTGTATCGCGGGTGTACTTTATAGTCGGCGTCACCGCATCAACCCGTGGACCCTGGGCGATCTTCTGGCCTGCGCTGCGCCAATCGGGCTGTTCTTTGGCCGCATCGCCAATTTTATCAATGGCGAACTGTGGGGCCGTACCACCGACGCGCCGTGGGGCATGGTCTTTTGTAATTCCTATACGCCCGTTGATATATATGGGCGTTGCGTTGCTGGTTATCTGCCGCGTCACCCCAGCCAGCTTTACGAGGCCGTGCTGGAAGGGATCGTGCTGTTTGTCGTCGGCTATCTGCTGGTGCACGTCTGGCGTAAACTGCGTCAGCCCGGCCTGATCATGGGCACCTTTGTCGCCGGTTACGGCCTTGCCCGCGTGCTGGTGGAGTTTGTGCGCGAACCCGACGCCCAGATGCTGCCCTTCTTCAAGCACGTTATCACTATGGGGCAGACCCTGTCGCTGCTGATGATCATTGGCGGCGGCATCGCCATCTGGCTGGCCCTGCGCGGCAAGACCCTGCCCGCCGGATTTACGGCGACACATGAGACGAAAGCGCCTGATGGCCTCGCTTAAGACCCGCCTGATCGAGCAGATTAGGCTCGAAGGCCCACTGACCATCGCCGACTATATGTGGGCCTGCCTGTTCGATCCGCAGGAAGGCTATTACGCCACGCGCCCGGCTCTGGGCGAAGAGGGCGACTTTATCACGGCCCCTCTGGTGTCGCAGATGTTCGGTGAACGTCTCGCCCTGTGGGCCATGCAGGCCTGGCAGGATATGGGCGCGCCCGCAAAGATTCGCGTCCTTGAAATCGGCCCCGGCGACGGCACGCTGATGAGCGACCTGCTGAGAACTTTTCGCGCCCTGCCCGCCTTCGCGCAGGCCATGGAGATCGGTCTGATCGAGCCTTCGCCGCCGCTTCGCGCGGTACAGACGGCCAGACTGGGTGAAGTGCGCCACTACGACAGCCTCGACCACGTGCCGACCGATGCGCCTTTGCTGATCATCGCCAATGAGGTACTCGACTGTCTGCCGGCCCGGCAGTTTCAACTGACCCCCGACGGCTGGTTTGAACGTTGCGTCGGCCTGCACGAGGGCGAACTGGTCATCGGCCTTGTCCCTGCACCACAGGATTTCAACGCCCCCTTCGCCGCCGAAGGGGGTCAGGTCTGCGAAGTCTCTGTGGCGCAAAACCGCCTGATTGAGGCGGTGGGCGCGCTGATCCACGAGGCGACGGGCGCGGCGCTGTTTATCGACTATGGCCGCGACCGCCCCGAACCCGGCGATACGCTTCAGGCCCTCTATCGCCACGAAAAGACCGATCCGCTGGCTGAACCGGGCGCGCACGACCTGACCCAGTGGGCGGATTTTCCATCGCTGGCGATTACGGCCCTGAACATGGGGCTGGGGGTCAGCCAGATCACGCCGCAGGGCGTTTTCCTGCAACGCCTCGGCATTATCGAGCGCTTTGACGAACTGCGCGCAAAAAACCCGGAAGACACCGACCGGCTGGCGCGGCAGGTCCATCGCCTGATCGCGGCAGAGGAGATGGGCGAACTGTTTAAGGTGCTGGCCATCCATTCCCCCCGCGACCTGCCGCTGGCGGGCCTTGCACCGATTGAGATCGGGGCTTAGTGAAACGATATGACCCTGCCCCGTATCCTGCACCCGCTCCTCGACCTGCCGAACGTCCAGCACGGCTTTTTCACGCGGCTGGGCGGCGTGTCGCCCTTCCCCTACGAGTCGCTGAATGTCGGGCAAGGCTCCAAGGACACGCGCGACAATATCCTTGAAAACCGCCGCCGCGTCGCCGCCAGCTTTGACCAGCCGGAAGCGCGTCTGCTCAACTGTTATCAGGTGCATTCCAAAATCGCCGTGACGGTCGATGGCCCGTGGCCCACCGAAGACCGTCCGGAGGCCGATGGTCTGGTCACCACCACCCCCGGCCTGATTTTGGGGGCCTTGTCCGCCGATTGCGCCCCCATCCTGTGGGCCGATCCGGTCAATGGCGTTGTCGGGGCCTGCCACGCGGGCTGGAAGGGCGCGCTGGGCGGCATGATCGAAGCCGAATACGCGGCACTTCTGGCCAAAGGCGCCGAAGCCCGGCACCTGCGAGCCGTGATCGGCCCGTGCATCGCGCAGGCCTCCTATGAGGTGTCTGCCGATTACGAAGAGACCTTCCGCGCGCAGGATGCCGACTGCGGCGCCTTCTTTATTGCGGGCAAGACCGCCGACAAGCGCTATTTCGACCTGCC
Source organism: Asticcacaulis sp. (assembly GCF_020217185.1). Lineage (GTDB taxonomy): Bacteria > Pseudomonadota > Alphaproteobacteria > Caulobacterales > Caulobacteraceae > Asticcacaulis. The sequence goes on along the minus strand of NZ_JAIWNX010000197.1, from coordinate 2,080 downwards.
GGGCTTCTGCCTGATGCGGCTGAAGCGGCTGGGCCTGACGCAGGTTGCGACCACAGGCCACGACACCTGCGCCGAAGAGACCCTGTTCCATTCCAACCGCCGGAGCTTCCTGCGGCAGGAGCCAGATTATGGCCGTCTGATCAGCGCCATCATGCTGCGTCCATGACACGCTCAGCGGAAGACATCGTCAAAGGGCAACTTAACGCCTATAATGCCAGGGATGTGGACAGGTTTCTGTCCTTCTGGGCCGAGGATGCGGAAATCTACGCCCATCCGCAGACCCTGCTGGCCAAGGGACATAGGGCTATTCGGGAACGCCACCTGATCCGCTTTCATGAGCCAGATCTTTACGCCCGCCTGATCAGCCGCAGCGTGATCGGCACCACCGTCATCGACACGGAGTCCGTCACCCGCAATTTCCCGGAGGGTGTGCGGCTCGTCGATGTGGTCGGCATCTACGAGATCGAAGGTGAAACGATTAAGCGGGCGTGGTTCATCACGGGCACGCCAAAAGAGCCGTAAACCCAGTCAAAATTTTAAGGATTTGCGACGAATCGGGCTTGCCCCACAGGTCGCACCTGTTAAAAGCCGCCGCATGTAAAACACGCACGTGTTTCCCACCCTGCCGCCCCACAGGTTCCCCATGAAATTGCTATCGGCCAATTCCAACCGACTGCTGGCTCAGGCCATCGGCGACTATCTCGACATGCCCCTAACCAAGGCGCGCATCGAACGCTTCGCCGACAAGGAAATCTTCGTCACCATCGACGAAAATGTGCGCGGTGAGGATGTGTTCGTCATTCAGTCCACCAGCTATCCGGCCAATGACAACCTGATGGAGCTGCTGATCTGCATCGACGCTCTGACGCGGGCGTCGGCCAAGCGTATCACCGCCGTCATCCCCTATTTTGGCTATGCCCGTCAGGACCGCAAGACCGGCGGCCGCACCCCCATTTCGGCCAAGCTGGTGGCCAATCTGATCGTGCGTGCCGGGGCGCACCGCGTCCTGACCATGGACCTGCACGCCGGTCAGATTCAGGGCTTTTTCGACATCCCGACCGATAATCTGGTGGCCATTCCCTTCATGGCCAAGGACATCAAGGCCAACTATCCCAACGCCCATGAAATCATGGTGGTGTCGCCGGACGTCGGCGGCGTGGTGCGCGCCCGCGCTCTGGCCGACCGTCTGGGCGGTGATCTCGCCATAGTGGACAAGCGTCGTCCGCGCGCCGGCGAGTCCGAAGTCATGAACATCATCGGGGACGTTACGGGCCGCAACTGTATCCTGTTCGACGACATCGTCGATTCCGGCGGCACGCTGGTCAACGCCGCCAAGGCGCTGATCGACCGTGGGGCGACCTCGGTTTCGGCCTATATCAGCCACGGCGTTTTGTCGGGCAAGGCGATGGAGCGCGTAGAAAACTCAGTGCTCAAAGAACTGGTCATCACCGATTCCATCGAGGCGCCGGAGCATGTCCGCAACCACCCCAAGGTCCGTATCGTCGGCGTCGCTCCGCTGATCGGCGAAGCGATACGCCGCATCGCCAACGAAGAGTCTGTCTCCAAACTCTTTGACTAAGCGCCCGGCGAAAAAGGCGTCCTTGCGGATGCCTTTTTTATTTTTCATTAGGCCAATATTAACCGTGATGAGAAGCGCTCCTCTCACGGAAATGTTATTTTCGTTTCGCCGCGACTCAGAGGCCGCCGCGAGCGAAAAAGCCATATTTTTGGCGCTTTTATGAGGACTTCTGCTGGCAGTTGAATTATTCCTGACAGCCTTGTGGTCGGCCGTTTTGCCGGTATCATGCCCTCGACGTCCGGTGGGAACTGCGGCCCGCTCAGAGTACCTGACATAAGAAACAGATGCGGACGTTTGTCCGCGCGACCTTCTGTTTGTCTGCGCCCTGGGGTTTGCGCCCCGTCAACCGACGTCTCGTATATTGCCCGCTGTTCCGGGCATCCGTATTGGGGAGTTTAGTATGAAATTCACGACCGGAACCGGCCGCAGGCCGCTCTTCTTGGCCATAATCGACGCGGTGGCGGCCAAGAAGCGCGGCCTGCGGCCGGTTCCGGTCGTGAA
>NZ_JAIWNX010000196.1 GCF_020217185.1 Asticcacaulis sp. | reverse complement strand
GGCCGAAGATGCTGACCGCATCCGGCCGTTGAAGAAGCGAGAATTTCTCATATGTGTCAGTGACATGAGAAATTCTCGAATGGAATACCAAGAGTCATTTTCAATAACCCTTGGTATTATACCCCCTGCGAGGCGCGGAAGGGGTCCATGGCATAGACGCCCAGCAACTCGACCTCTTCGGCGAAGAAGGCCAGTTCCTCAAAGGCCAGTTTCAGCAGGCGGTCACTGGGGCGGCCTTCGACCTCGGCATAGAAGAAGGTCGAGGCAAAGATGCCGTCGCGGATATAGCTTTCCAGCCGGATCATATTGATGCCGTTGGTGGCAAAACCGCCCAACGCCTTATACAGCGCCGCCGGGATGTTGCGCACACCAAACACAAAGCTGGTCAGGACGCGCTCGGCCTCCGCGGGGTCAGAGACTTCGGCCTGCGCGCTGAGGACCAGAAAGCGCGTGGTGTTGTTGTGCGCGTCTTCCAGATTGCGACGCAGGATTTTCAGGCCATAAAGTTCCGCCGCGATTTCCGGCGCAATGGCGGCGCGGTCACGCTCCTGCGTCTCGCTGAGGCGGCGGGCCGCACCGGCGGTATCGTGATAGATTTCCGGGCGGATGCCCAGGGCGTTCAGCGAGTTGCGGCACTGCATCAGGGCCATGGTGTGCGAAAAGGCCACCTTGATATCCGACAGTTCGGCGTCCGGCGTCCCCATCAGGGTCATTTCGATGGGCAGGAAGCGCTCACCGATGATCTTCAGCCCCGAATGCGGCAACAGGTGGTGCACGTCGGCCACCCGCCCGGCCAGCGCGTTTTCGACCGGAATCATGCCCAGAGCGCACTCGCCCGCCGTCACCGCCGCAAAGGCCGCCTCAAAGGACGGGAAAGCGGTCGGCGTATAGTCAGGGAACCAGCGGCGGCAGGCCTGATGGCTGAAGGCGCCGGGTTCGCCCTGATAGGCGATCTTTTGGGAAGCGGTCATGGCAGAGAGACCCTGAACAACAGAAAGCGCCGTCTGTGCCTGTCTTTCCGCCGTTTTTCAAGGGTTTCGGCGCAAAGCTCTATGCCTAAAGCGAAAGGTAGGTTTTGAAAATACAGGCGGCGAAACAAGAAATTAGAGCGAAATGTCCCCTCACCTCAAAGTCATTTCTATCTAGTGCTGGAAATAGGGCGCGATTTGGCTTAGAGGCAAACAGGTGCGCAGGCGGCTTTTGCGGTTCTGCGACGATTTGACACAGAAGCCCTGAGGACGCTTTGCCGCGCGAAAGGCGGCTTGCGCAATGAGGCCTTTTCGTGTCAGAGAACAGAGATAAAGAGCCGCTACCCGGCATTGACCCCGAGGGGATCGTCCGGTCAAATAGGCGGCTGAACGCTGGGATATAGAGTCGGGACGTCAGAGGCGGCATGAGCGGTAATCTTCAGTTTAACAAGATCATGGCGGCGGGCCTCACGGCGGCGCTGGTTATTGTGGTGGCGCGCGTGGGCGTCGATGCCCTTTACCACACAGAACCGCCGGCCAAGCCAGGCTACGCCGTCGAAGTGGCCGAAGCCGAAGCGGGTGGCGGCGCGGCTGCCGTTGAGCTTGATCCGGATTGGGGCACGGTGCTGCCGACCGCCGATCTGGCCGCCGGTGAAAAGGCCTTCGGCAAGTGCGTCTCGTGCCACAATGTCGATCCGGCCAATGCCAATATGACCGGTCCGGGCCTGTGGGGCGTGGTGGGTCGCGCGACGGCCGGCCATGCGGGCTTTGCCTATTCCGACGGCATGAAGGCGCACGCCGCCGAGGCGCCGACCTGGACCTATGATCAGCTCTATCACTTCCTCGGCAATCCGGCGAAGTGGGTCAAGGGCACCAAGATGGGCTTTGCCGGTATCAAGAAGCCGGAAGAGCGCATCGCCCTGATCGCCTACCTGCATTCCAAGGGTTCGACCGGCTATCCGATCCCGGCCCCCGATCCCTCGCGTCAGCCGGGCGCGGCGCCCTCAGCGGGTGCCGCTCCGGCCCAGCCCGCTGAGGCGGCGGCCGCACCGGCAACAGCGGCCAGCCCTGCCTCTGCAAAAGCGGCTCCGGCGGCGTCTGCCACACCCGCACCGGCTCCGGCGGCATCGGCTGAGGCTCCGGCCGCCGCACAGTAATCCAGACACAGAAAAACCCGCCGGAGACGGCGGGTTTTTTGCATCAGACTCTTGATTTCTTACAGTCGGCGGAAGGCGATCGGTCGGCCCACGCCCGCCGCTTCGATGCGGTCCACGGCCTCACGCAGCGGCTCGATAACCGTCTTCATGTGGTGGCCATTGGCGTGAATGATATGGTCTTCGTCGCGCATGATGGCGACGTGGCCCTTCCAGAACACCAGATCACCGCGATAGAGGCCTTTCAGGTCCGCACCGATGTCCAGCGCTTCGCCCATATGCGACTGCATGTCCGAATCGCGCGGGCAGGCCTGACCGACGGCGTAGAGCGCCTGCTGCACCAGACCGGAGCAATCGAGGCCTTCGCTTTCGCGCCCCCCCCACTGATAGGGGGCGTTGAGATAGGTTTCAGCGACGCTGACATAGTCGTGGTCGAAATCCGTAAAGTCCGACAGGTGGGCGCGGTAGATCCAGCCCAGATCATTGAGCTGCGCATAATTGCCATCCGTGCCGGTGACACTGACCAGCGCATTGCGGCTGAGCGCACAAACGATCTGCGATTTCAGGTTCGGCTCCGAGAAGACGTAGCTGCGCAGGGTCGAAACATAATGGGTCGGCACGTACCAGTCGCGCGACAGGTCGGCTTCGCGCACATAGCCGCAATAGCCGTCACGCAGGGCCTGACCCCACACATAGTCGCGGGAACGTTCGATCACGCGGAAGCGCTCTCCGAACAGAATCTGATCCAGTTGCTCGGCGCTGTCGCTGGGGGCGGCGCGGATAGCGCTGACCGGTGCGGCGCAGGCGAGGGTTTCGCCAACGACAAAGGTTTCGGCGCGCATCAGCCCCTGAAGGCGCTGATCGGCCTTGCCGTCCTTGAACGGCGTCATGCGCGGGTCGAAATCGTCGTGGGCCATTCTGCTGCCTCTGGAGCCTCATACCGAAAAGTGGATACCACTTTTCGGATATATATGAGGCGTTCAAAAAAACTCACCATCATGCCCTTTTCACCTGCTTAACCTTCGTAAAAAAGTCTTAACAGAGAAAGGCTTAGAGCAAGACCATAGCGCAAAGATGCGAATGTGGAGTTAATGACACGACCGGCGAGGCGCAGATTGTCACAGCCCGCGGATCAGGCGGAAGACGGCGCGCAGGGTCTGGGCCTCGGCCCCGACGGGGAAGCCCGGACGGCCGCGCGGGTTCCAGGCGTAGAGGTCGAAATGCACCCACGCCCCCGTCTGTGGCGCGAACCTTTGCAGGAACAACGCCGCCGTCACCGATCCGGCCTGCGCCCAACCCTGCGGATCGTTCCTGAGATCGGCGATATCGGACTCCAAAGCGTCACGATACCCGGCCCACAGCGGCATCCGCCACAGCGGGTCGTGCTCGGCAATGGCCGCCACCTCCAGCCGCCGCGCCATCTCTTCGTCGTCCGTATAGAAGGGGATGACTTCCGGCCCCAGCGCCACGCGCGCCGCGCCGGTCAGGGTGGCAAAATCGAGCGTCAGATCGGGCTCCAGCTCCGCGGCCCGCGTCAGGGCATCGGCCAGAATCAACCGCCCTTCGGCATCCGTATTGCCGACCTCGATCGAGCGCCCGGCGCGCGAGGCGATGATGTCGCCCGGCCGGAAGGCGTCGCCGGAAATGGCGTTTTCAACGGCGCTGATCAGTACGTGCAGACGCACACGCAGATTGGCCCCCATGATCAGGCGCGCCAGCCCCAGCACATGCGCCGCACCACCCATATCCTTTTTCATCAGGGCCATACCGGCCCCGCCCTTGATGTTCAGGCCGCCGGTGTCAAACACCACGCCCTTGCCGACCAGAACAATGACCGGCTTGCGGACATCGGAAATATCCTCGACCTGCGGCGTCCAGTCGATTTCGATAAAGCGCGGGGCGCGGGCTTCGACCGCCGCACGACCCACGGCGTGCACCGCCGGGAAGTTTTCACGCAGCAGCGCATCCCCGGTAATGACGCTGATCTGTGCATTGAACTCTGAGGCCAGCGACCTCGCCGCTGCTTCGATCTCGGCCGGGCCCATATCATTGGCGGGCGTATTGACCAGATCACGCACCAGATCGTGCGCCGAAACCTCCAGCGCCACGGCGTCGCGCGCCTCGGCATCAAGGTCGCTGGCGTCCAGCCGCACCTCATCGCGTAAGGCCTTGCCGGCCTTATAGCGATCAAAGACGTAAGCCCCCAGTTGGAACGCCACATGGATGGCCTTGCGATCCAGCCCCTCATCGGCCTTCAGCCGCCACACCCCGGAAGGCAACTGCCCCGGCAGGGCGCGGAAGCACAGAGGATTATAGGCCCGGCGCACCCCCAGACCGAACCACGCCGCCAGACCGCCATTGAGCGGCAGCACGACCAGCGCCCCCGCCTTACCCGTAAAGCCCTTCGCCCGCAAAAACGCCGCCTGCGTCGCCTCCAGGGCGGACAACGCCGCCTCCACCTCATCCTCAAACAGGCCGAAGATGATGTTTTCGGGCGTTTTGGCGGGCGGGTTGGGCAAGGGCTTGGGCATGGCAGTCTTCTCAGGAACAGCAGAGGGTTTAACCATATATTTAGGGGTCTAAATCAAAGCTTAAAGCCGTATTCGTTTTTGCGAGGCCAGAACGCCTCCGGCCGTCTCAGGGTGTCGCATGACCCGTCTTGCCGTTCTGTTGCTCGCTGGCGGTTTGCTGGCCCTTCCCGTTCTGGCCGCCGAAGACGCCAAACCGGCCGAAAAATCAGGCCTGAAATCGGTCAAGCTGGTGGAGACACCGGCTCCGCCCAAGCCGGTCAAGGCGACCAGGGCCGAACGCGAAGCGGCGATGCGCCTCGACCCGCTGGGGCGCGCGGCCTTTTTCAATCGCGAATTTGTCAATGACCCGACCGATATTGAGGCCGGACTGGCCCTGTCGGAGGCGCAGCGCGCACTGGGCAGCCCCAAGGAAGCCGCCGATACGGCGCACCGCGTGCTGTTGTTCGCGCCGCAAAATTACGAGGCCTTGCTGGCGGCGGCGCGCGGCCACATCGCCAATAATGACGCCTTCTACGCCATCGACCCGCTGCAAACCGCCACGACATTGAAACCCAATGACTGGCGCGCTTGGTCGCTTCTGGGTGTGGCCTATGACCAGACCAAGCGCAGCGAAGAGGCGCTGACCATGTGGGACAAGGCGCTCAGCCTGTCGCCCGATAACCCCGCCGTCCTCACCAATCAGGCCATGTACAAGGCCGGCAATGGCGATCTGGCGCAGGCCGAAACGATCCTGCGCCGCGCCGTCACCCTGCCCGGCGCGACCATTCAGGTGCGTCAGAATCTGGCGCTCGTTCTGGGGATGCAGGGCAAGCTGGCCGAGGCGGAAAAACTGCTGCGGCAGGACCTGCCGCCGGATGTGGCGGATAAAAACCTCGCCTGGCTTCAGGCCTCGCTGAAACCCGCCGGTGCCACGGCCCCGGCCCGCGACTGGAACAGCCTCAAGGGCGGGTGATCTGTAAAACCGCGCCGCCCGTAAGATAAATGCGGGCCAAAACCCCAGAATGGGACTCCTGTCTGCCCCCGCGCCTGTGCTAGGGTGCACGCGCGACGGGCGACTCACCCGCGCGGCCAATTATCCCCAGACGCGACATTGTGCCCACACAAGATGTAGATATTCATCTGGTGTTAACTACAAAGTGTGGTGATATGGGGCCTCAGTTCAGTGTCGATTCGGAAGTCATGCCATGAGCCTCATCATCCCCGGTGCCCAGCCCAAGGCGGGCCTGCTTACCCCCTCGATTGCCTATAAGCCGTTCCGCTATCCGTGGGCCTTCGACTTCTGGCAAAAGCAGCAACAGGTGCACTGGCTGCCCGAAGAGGTGCCGCTGGGCGAAGACGTCAAAGACTGGGCGTCCAAGCTGAACGACAATGAGCGCAACCTGCTGACCCAGATCTTCCGCTTCTTCACGCAGTCGGACATCGAGGTTCAGGACAACTACATGGAAAAATACGGTCGGGTGTTCAAACCGACCGAGATCAAGATGATGCTGTCGGCCTTCGCCAATATGGAGACCGTGCACATCGCCGCCTATGCCCTGCTGCTCGAAACCATCGGTATGCCCGAAGCCGAGTTTGGCGCGTTCATGGAATACGAGGCCATGCGCGACAAACACGACTTCATGCAGAAGTTCGGCGTCGATACCGATGCCGATATCTGCCGCACGCTCGCTATGTTCGGTGGCTTTACCGAAGGCCTGCAACTGTTTGCCTCCTTCGCCATGCTGATGAACTTCCCGCGCTTCAACAAGATGAAGGGCATGGGGCAGATCGTCTCGTGGTCGGTGCGCGACGAAAGCCTGCACTGCGAAGGCATCATCAAGCTCTACCACGCCTTCAACAAGGAAACCGGCGCGGTGACCAAGGCCGTGGCAGACGACATCGTCGATTGCTGCAAAACCGTGGTCGGCCTCGAAGACAAGTTCATCGAACTGGCCTTCGAAATGGGTCCGGTCGAGGGCATGACGCCGGACGACATCAAACAATATATCCGCTACATCGCCGACTGGCGCCTGCGTCAACTGGAACTGCCCGAAGTGTTCGGCGTGCAGGAAAACCCGCTGCCCTGGCTTCAGGTCCTGCTGTCGGGCGTCGAACACGCCAACTTCTTCGAAGCCCGTGCCACCGAATACTCCAAGGCCGCGACCAAGGGCTCTTGGACCGGCGGCGAAGGTGTGTGGGACGCTTTCGATACCCTGCTCAAAAAGCGCTCGGAAGCCACCCGCGGCGTGAATGTGTAAGGGATAAGGTCTTTAAAGGTTTTTTTTGGGGCCGCAGGCCCCAAACCCCGGATGATTAAAGCGCTCCATTGTCAGGCAATGGGGCGCTTTTTTGTATCGGGGTGTGGGGGCTGCGCCCCCACATCTTGAATCAATTAACCTCCCCTAACGGCGCATTAACCTTCTGCCCTTAGCCTGAGCGGATGATCCCTTACCCTGCCCTGCTGCGCGCCGCCAAGCCGGTTGCGCTGACGCTGCTCGTGCTGTTGTGCACGGGCACGGTGGGGGCGCAGCCGGTTCAGAAACCCTTAAGTAAGCAGGCGCAGACCGAGCTGGACACGCTGGGGGCGGAGTTGCGCGCCAATGCCCGCAAGCGCGAGCAGAAGCATCAGTCGGCGCGGGAGATCGCGCAGGAGATCGAGCGGCTGCGGGCGCAGATGATCGACATAGCCCGCACGCAGGGGGCGTCGGAACAGCGGGCGGCGATCTATCGCGCGCGGCTGGAGACGCTGAGCCTGCTTGAGGCCGATATGACGCGGCGGCTGGGGACGTTGCGCAACAAGCAGGCGCGGTTGCTCAGCGCCTTGCAGATCTATTCGCGCAACCCGCCGCCGACGATTTTCGTTTCGACGCGCAAGGCCAATGACGCGGTGATCGCGGCCATATTGCTGAAAGAGATTACGCCGGAGCTGAAAAAGCGCGCGGCCGTGCTGTCTGAGGAGAACCGCAACCTGATCCGCGTGCGGCGCGAGGCGGCTTTGCAGAACGAGGCGCTGTTTATTTCCGAAAGCGACGTGTCGGAGCAACAGAAGCAGTTAGAGACCCTGATGGCCGATCGGGCGGCGCTGGAAGACCAGCTTTTGCGTGAAGCCGATGCCATTGAGGCGCGCAATCTGGAGCTTGAGGCGCGGCAGCGGACCCTGCTGGGCCTGCCCTCGCCGCTGCGCCCGGCCCAGAGCCGGACGCTCGACCTACAACTGCCTGTGGTGGGTGAAAAGGCCGCCAGCTATGGCGAGACGGTGGACGGTCAGACCAGCCGCGGCCTGCGGCTGAAGACCACGCCGGGGGCGCAGGTGCGCAGCCCCGGCAATGGCCGCGTTGAATATGCCGGGCCGCTGGACGGCTATGGTCAGGTGATCATTCTCGATATCGGCAATGGCTATCATGTGGTGATGACGGGGCTGGGGCGGGTCTATGTCGATCCCAACCGCACCGTGGCCAGGGGGGAGCCGCTGGGGCGCACGCCCAATCTGACCGACAAGCCGACGGTCTTTTATATGGAGCTGCGCCAGGGCGAAAACCCCGTCAATCCGGCCACCGGCTTCGATCTGAGCAAGCTGTAAAGGCCCTGTTTACGCCACATTAAAAGCCTGTAGTATGGGTAGTAAGCGTCTGTGCCACCGCAGGTTTGCGGGTGGCCATTACGGAGCCAGGAAGCTCCAAAGAGGACTATATGAGAAATTATTTCCTGGGCGGCGTCGCCGCTCTGGCCCTGAGCATTGGTGCGGTGGCCTACGCCAATCAGCCGGCCTTTTCGCCCAAGTCCGATACCTATGAAATGCTTGAGCTGTTTGGCGACGTCGTGGCGCTGGTCAAGCAGAACTATGTGGTCGAGGTGGACGACAAGAAGCTGATTGAAGCCGCGCTTCAGGGGATGCTGTCCTCGCTCGATCCGCATTCCAACTACTTGTCGGCGGATGATTTCACCGACCTTCAGGAACGCACCAAGGGCGCCTATGGCGGCATCGGCCTTGAGGTGCAGTCCGAAGACGGCGCGGTGAAGGTGGTCACCCCGATGGACGACACCCCGGCCATGAAGGCGGGTATCCAGTCGGGTGACTTTATCACCGCCATCGACGGCACCTCGATTCTGGGGATGCGCCTGAACGAGGCCGTCTCCAAGATGAAGGGGACGCCGGAGACGGACCTGACGCTGACCATCTACCGCGAAGGCAAGGACGAGCCGTTCGACGTCAAGCTGAAGCGCGAAATCATCAATGTGAAGTCGGTCAAGGCGCGCATGGAAGGCGCTTACGGCTATCTGCGCATCTCGAACTTCAACGAGAATACGGCGCGCGAATCCTATGAGGCGCTGAGCGATCTGCGCACGAAGAACCCGCAGATGAAGGGGCTGATCCTCGATTTGCGCAACAATCCCGGCGGTCTGCTCGATCAGTCGGTGGGCGTCGCCGACCTGTTCCTCGAAGGTGGCGAAGTGGTGTCGCAGCGTGGGCGCAAGCCCGACGACATCACCCGCTATCAGGCCCATAAGGGCGACATCATGAACGGCAAGCCGATCGTGGTTCTGACCAATCCGGGTACGGCTTCGGCGGCGGAAATCGTTGCAGGCGCGCTTCAGGATCACAAGCGGGCCTCAACCGTCGGCCTGACCACCTTTGGCAAGGGTTCGGTGCAGAGCGTCATCAATCTGGGCGAAAACCGCGCGGTGAAGATGACCATTGCGCGCTATTACACGCCGTCGGGCCGCTCGATCCAGAAGACGGGCATCGAGCCCGATCTGGAAGTGGCGCAATCGCGCGATCAGGCCAAGGTGATCGCCAACCGCGCCTATTCCTTCTCGGAAGCCGATTACAAGAACGCGCTGGATGCCGATGAGGGCAAGAAGCGTCAGGAAGCGCACGTCGTGTCCGAAGTGCCGCCGGATTCCTACGACGTCAAAACCGGTGACTTCCAACTGGCGCGCGCCATCGACGTGCTGAACTATGGCGGCGACGTGAAGATGGCGGCGGCGCACCCGCGCGGCCTCAAGCTGGCCATGTCCGATCTGGTCGATACGCCGAGCGAGCGCTTTGCGGGCAAGACCAAGGCCGGTCCGGCCAAACCAGCCCCGGCGGCGGCTCCCAATACGGCGACCGCTTCGTCGTCGTCATCCTCAAGCTCGGCGCAACCGAAGTAAGCGACACCCCCGCATCATACCGAGAGTCATTGAAAATGGCTCTTGGTATGCCTTTCGAGACGGTCTCATCTCACTGACACATATGAGACAGTCTCGTGTGTCCAACGGCCGGATGCGGTCAGCATCTTCGGCCGTTGGTATCCTTTATTTGGGCGGGGGTTGTTGCATCCGCACACGGGCAGAGCGCGTATAAGACCTGAAAAAAACGCCCGATGCGTCGCACCGGGCGTCAGGATACATCTCATGGACCTCCATCCATAGGCCACTCGTCATACATGCCAGAGAGTGTCTAAAAAGACAGGCTTGTGTGGCGAAACCTGCAATCATAATGATCCTCAATGGCTTAACGGGCGAATCAAGTTGCCGTGAGAGTTGAAGCCGCCCGCCGTGAACACCAATGACGCCCCCGTTTCCTGAGCATCTGCATATCCTCTCCTTGCCCTACCGGCCGCCCGAAGCCTTTTTCGGCAGCGTGCTGAGGTCGGAGCGCTGCGCCGGTTTCCTGTCCGATGGCGGGGCGCTGGGGCGCTGGTCGTGGCTGTGTGTGGCACCCGATGACACAGAGGTGTTTGCCTTTGACGATGCGCGCCACCCGGAAGAGGTGTTGCGCACGGCCTGTGCGCAGGCGTTGGGTAACACCCATGTCCACGGTAACGACATCGCGGATTTGCCGCCCTTTACCGGCGGGCTGATCGGGTTGGCCGGGTTTGAGCTGGGCCCGCGGCTGGAAAACCTGCCGCCGCGTGCGTTTGAGTTGGGGGCTGAACCGTGGCCCGAACTGGTGCTGATGCGCTTTTCGGCGGTTCTCGCTTTCGACCTGCATCAGAAGCGGCGGCTGGTACTGGGGCGCGGCACAACGCCCGAAGCGGCGCGACAGCGGGCCGAGGCCTTGGCGGCGCAGGTCGAAACCGTGGCGTCCCCGCCCCGACCCGCCGCCTTGATGGACAGCCCATTGCTCAGCGAAACACCGGACGCCGAGTTTGAGGCGAAGGTGGCGACGCTGGTGGCGCAAATCCATGCCGGTGACCTGTTTCAGGCCAATCTGGCGCGCGGCTGGCGCGGCGCTCTGAAACCCGGCCTCGCGCCCGATCACATTTTACAGGCGCTGGCCGAAGCGGGGGCCAGTCCTTTCGGCGCCTTTGTGCGCTTTGGCGACCGCGCCGTGGTGTCGAACAGCCCGGAACGTTTTATCCGTCTTGAGGCCGACGGGCGCATGGAAACCCGTCCGATCAAGGGCACGCGCCCACGCGGGCACACGCCGCAGACTGACTCAGAGCTGGGTCAGGAACTGCTGAACAGCGCCAAGGATCGCGCCGAAAACCTGATGATCGTCGATCTGATGCGTCACGACCTGTCGAAGGTCGCCGAGGTCGGCTCGGTGCGCGTCGAAGCCCTGAACGCGCTGGAATCTTATCCCAATGTGCATCATCTGGTGTCCGTCGTCACCGCGCAACTGAAAGCCGGGCACACAGCCGCCGATGTGCTGCTGGCCACCTTCCCGCCCGGCTCGATTTCCGGTGCGCCCAAGGTGCAGGCCATGAAGGTCATTCAGGCGCTGGAGGCGCCGCGCGGTCCCTATTGTGGCTCGCTGTTCTGGGTCGATGCGTCGGGTGCCATGGACTCGAATGTGCTGATCCGCACGGCCGCCTGTGAACGCGACGAAAGGGGCCAATGGCACTTAAGGGTCAGTGCGGGTGGCGGCATTGTCGCCGACTCCGATCCGGCCGATGAACGCCGCGAAACCGAAACCAAGCTGTCCCTGTTCCGACAGGTGCTGGAGCGCAGATATTAAGGTTTCAACGGGATCTGACTGCCCGACCGCGGATGATGGTAGGTCGTCGATTTGAACGTCGTATTGATGGGCAGGAACTTACCGATCGGCGGCGTGAAGTCGTAGATGACCTCGGTGACGATCAGGGTCTGGCCCGCAGGCAACTGATCCGTGGTCAGGCCTTTGGTATCAAACGGTAGGGTGCCCTGCCAGTTTTTGCTCGGAGCCGGTGTCCAGTCCGCCGCGATAACGCCGGTGGTCGCGTTGCGCGTTACACTGGAGATACGCATATGTAACTTGGTCCCGGCGGGAAAGGGATCAAGAATACTGCTGCCGATTTCAAAAATATCGTCCACATTGGCCTGAGTCAGGCTTTCGGACTGCGCGACCAGGTCCCCCATGCTGGCGGCCAGGTGCGACGTGCGGCGACTGGCCATCAGACCGAGGCTGAGATCGGCCAGCCCCCAGTAGATGACAATGAGAACCGGCGCGATCAGGGCGAATTCCACCGCCGCCGTACCGCCTTGCGCCCGGAGGCCAAACCGCAGGTGTTTACCCAGACATCTCAGCATCAGAAGGGCTCGTTTCTGAAAACGATGGTGGAGGAGACAACCATTTCCCCGCTGCTCAGAGCGCCGAGACCGGGCTTCATAAACGGCGAAACGACCCGCCAGGGATAATAGACGCGCACCAGCTGGATCTGGCTGCTGCCCCCTGCCGTATATTGCAGGTTGGTGAATTCACCGTTCACGATGACGTTGGGGGCTTCGGTTACCATTTTGAAATTGGTGAAGGTGCGGACATCGGCGCGCATCTTGGATGTGCAATCCGACCCCAGCCACGCCATTTCCGCGCAGACCTTGGTAATGAAGGCGCTGGACGTGGTCGGCTTGGTGGACTGGCCGGTCCGCAACTCACGCGACACCTTGCTGGCGGCCAGATCGAGCGACACGCCGGCAACCAGCACGATCGCCAGTTCGAGGCAGCCCATGATCAAACCAAAAAAGGGCAGGGCAATAACGGCAAATTCCACCGCGGTCGAACCCCGGCGGTCACGCCATAGGCCAAATCTGGCACGCGTTGCGAAACGTGTGAAACGGCTTTCGCCATGCGCTCCGGGGCGGCGGCGAAAAATCGCGGTTTTGGTCAGCAGTCTGCGCACCCTGTCCGTCCCATCAAAAGAACTGTGTCCACATCCTAAACGAGAGGGAGTCAACAGGGGGTTAAATTGGAGGATTAACTCGCCGGGGTAGGTGGCGGTGCCGGCGCGGGGGTGGAAGACGACTGCATCCCGTCGGTCTGCTCGATGCAGGTACGACCACAGATCAGGGTGCTGGATTTCATGCCCTTATAAACGGTGACGCCCCCCTCGACCGGTGTGCCCACCATCACATCGGCGTCAAAAATATTGCGGCCCGTGCTGTCGGTGACCGAAACCGAAGACCGGCCAAAGCCCCGACCGATTATATATATAGTGCGCGAATCGACGACGGTCACATCGGCCACATCGGGATTTCCGACGATCACCGATCCGGCAGGTGCCGGCAGGACCACCCGTGCGCTGTGGTTTTTTTCGACCACGATCTTGCTGGCGGCTTCGGCCGCACCGACGGGTAAAAGCGCCGCCACAGCCAGACACGCGGCCATTATCATCTGTTTCGTCATCTTTGCCTCCATCTGCAAAGGCGCTGGACGATTGTGCCCCCGGCGCAGCTTCCAGCCTGCCTCAGGAATATGAGCTTCAGGTTAGGAACACAGGTAAACAAGATATGTTTAAAAATGCTGAACGCAATATTAATGAAAAAAAATTTGACCAAATTTCAATATACAACATCGTTTATAAGAATTAACCTTAACGAAAATTTACAGTAAATCATTATTAACTATAGAAAAATCTCATAAAATTTCCATTGTTTACTTCATATTAATTGCGATCACATATTCTGCATTCGTGTTCGGGAGCAAGTGAGCCAAACAACTCACCACCCCGGTCCGAAGTTAAACCTCACTTGCTTAGCATACTACTCTAATGGAGACTCTCATGACCAACCTCATCAAGAACTTTGCTAAAGACGAATCGGGCGCCACGGCTATCGAATACGGCCTGATCGCCGCCCTGATCGCCGTCGTCCTGATCAGCGTGCTGACCACCATCGGCACCAACCTGGAAGCCAAGTTCACCGAAATCAAAGACGCCGTCGGCTAATTGACCGCGGTTTAGCAACCCAGGCGAAGGGCCGCAGATCGATGTCTGCGGCCCTTTTTTTCAGGACCTCGCCGATGCCCACGCTCAAAACCTTCTGGACAGATGAGACCGGCGCAACCGCTCTTGAATACGCCCTGATTGCGGCCCTGATCTTTCTCGTGGCATCGACGGCTATACTGGCCTGGGGCGACTCCATGAAAGAACACTATACAGCGCTCGGCGACAAAATCGGTGGCGCGCTGACAAACTGAACCGGCGGTCTGGTCTTTAATTTATCGCCTCTATTTGCAGTAAAACACTCTCTTAACCCTGTTCGGTCTATGGCTGAGCCTCTGTGAAATCGCCATCGAGAGCCTCTGACCGATGCCCGCCGTTCTGATCCCCGCCCTCTTCTGCGTCGTCTATCCGGCCTGTCTCGTCTGGGCGGCCATCAGCGACCTGCGTTCGATGACCATTCCGAACCGCCTGAGCCTGATCCTTGCCGGCGTCTTTTTTCCCGCCGCCCTGCTTCTGGGCCTGTCACCCCTCAGCATAGCCCTCCATACCGGCATCGGTTTGGGCATTCTCGTTGTGGGCTTTGCCGCCTTCGCCTTCAAGGTTTTAGGCGGTGGCGACGCCAAACTTCTCGCGGCGACGGCCCTGTGGTTTCATCCGGAAGGCGTTCTGGCCTTTCTGACCTACACCGCTCTGGTGGGCGGGGCCTTTACCCTGTTGCTGCTGCTGGCACGGCAGTTCCTGCAAATCTATACCCCCACCCTGCCTCAGTGGCTGCAAACCCTGCTCAAGCCGCAAGGGGACATCCCCTATGGGGTCGCCATCTGTGCCGGGGGCCTGCTGGCCATTCCCTACAGCGACCTGTGGCCGTTGCTGAACAGGCTGGCCGGATAGGCAGATCAGACGTGCAAATGGGTGTTTCCGGTATCATTTTCACAAATTCGTCCGG
>NZ_JAIWNX010000195.1 GCF_020217185.1 Asticcacaulis sp. | reverse complement strand
CCATTAGCTTTCTTTAGGCTCCCGTTAACCACCGTTAAGCCAAGATTCGCCGCAACTGCCAATTGACTGGCTATCCGTGCGCGCCAGAACGCCGCCGGGGCTTTGAAGGGGAACCTCCATGAAGGCGTCACGTTTTGTCGTAATGGGCATAGCCGCGGTCGCAGCGCTTCTGCTGGCGCTGGTCGTGCGCGGCATGATCGGCGGCAATGGCGCATCCAACGCCAATGCCTCGCAAAAGGTTTCAGCCGAGGCCTCCGCCGTGAAGGTGCTGGTCGCCGCGCGTCACCTGAAGGTGGGGGAACGCATCGCCGAAGCCGACCTGACGTGGAAAGCGTGGCCGGAAGACGGCATCACCGAGTCCTATTTCACCGACCGGCCGGTAACGCCTGTCGCCCCTGCCGAAGCCAAGTCCGCCGAAGACAAGGCGCTGGACAAAAAAGTCCAGACCGGGGCCGCTAAGGTCGTCGATGCGGCTGATAAGGTGCTGAACCCGACGCGCGGCATGGACGCCGTGCTGGGCGGCGTGGTGCGCGAGGAAATGCTGGCCAATGAGCCGATCGTGGCGCGCAAGGTCGTGCGCGCCGATGCGGGCGGTTTCATGGCCGTCATGCTGGCTCCCGGCATGCGCGCCATGGCCGTGCCGGTGACCGTCGAAAGCACGGCGGGCGGCTTCATCCTGCCCGGCGACCGCGTCGATATCGTCGTATCGATGGAGGTCCAGAATAATGGCCAAAGCTCGCACGTGGCCAAACCGGTCCTGCGCAATGTCAAGGTGCTGGCCGTCGATCAGACGGTCGAAGCCAAGTCCGATCAGCCCTCGGTCATCGGGGCCACCGCCACCTTAGAGGTTCGCCCCGAAGAGGGCGAGGCTCTGGCACAGGCCAAGGCGCAGGGGCCGTTGTCGCTGATGCTGCGCTCCTACGCCGATGTCGGGGGCCCCTCCGGTCGCGTCGGGCCTTCCCCAGCCGGCGCCGGCAACAAGGTGGTCGTCTATCGCAATGGCCAGGGCACCGATGTGCCGGTATCCCGATGAGAGTTTCGATGAAGAGACGTTTTGACATGGCACGCGCCCCTCTCGCCTTCACCGTTTTTGCCGCTGGCCTGCTGATGAGCAGTCTGGCGGCCACCGGCGTTCAGGCCGCCCCCAAGCCCTACACCTCGCTGGGCAGCCCCATGAGCGTGCAGACCCAGACCTCAGGTGCCCGCACGCAGGTGCTCAACCTCGCCAAAGGGCGCTCGGCGGTGATCGACCTGCCTGTGGACGCTGCCGACGTCTTCGTCTCCAATCCGGCGGTCGCCGACGCCGTGCTGCGCACCCCGCGCCGTATCTTTGTTCTGGGGGTCACCGCCGGTCAGTCGGACGCCATCTTCTTCGACGCCACAGGGCGTCAGATCCTCAACCTTCAGGTCCGCGTTGGCGTCTCCACCGATCAGTTGTCGGACACGGTGCGCAAGCTCTATCCGCAGTCAGATGTGCAGGTGCAGAGCGTCAATGGCTATGTGATCCTGTCGGGCGTGGTGGCGAACGCCAGCGAGTCCGAGGCCATTCAGCGCCTGTCGGTGGCCTTTGCCGAAAAGCCGGAAAACATCATCAACATGCTGGCCATCGCCGGTAAGGATCAGGTCAGCCTGAAGGTGCGCATCGTCGAGGTCCAGAAGTCCTCGATCAAGCAGATGGGCTTCAACTTCAACGGCCTGTCCGGTCAGACCGGCGAAGTGCAGTACGCCCTGCAGAACACGCCGACCTATGGCACCAATGGCAAGGCGCTGGGCGGCATGAAGATCGGCTATGCCGACAACTTGCTGTCGGCCTCGCTTCAGGCCTTTGAGCGCGTCGGTCTGGTGCGCACCCTTGCCGAGCCCAATCTGGCTGCGGTTTCCGGTGAATCGGCCAAGTTCCTGGCGGGCGGGGAATTCCCCGTGCCCGTGGCCAAGGATGCTCAGGGTCGCATCACCGTTGAATTCAAGACCTACGGCGTCGGCCTGGGCTTTACACCAGTGGTGCTGTCGAACGGCACCATCTCATTGAAGCTTTCGACCGAGGTTTCGGAAATCGTCAATACCGGTGCCTTCACGCTGGATGACACCTTCACCATTCCCGGCCTGTCGGTGCGGCGCGCCGAAACCACCGTCGAACTGCCATCGGGCGGCTCCCTGATGATCGCCGGGCTGCTGCAATCAAAGTACAAGCAGAGCATTGACGCCCTGCCCGGCATGACCACGATACCGGTGCTGGGGGCCCTGTTCCGCTCACGCGACTTCCTCGATGAGCAAACGGAAATGGTCGTCATCGTCACGCCCTATATCGTTTCGGCGAAGTCGCCGGACGCCTTCCAGACCCCGGCCGACAATTTCCAGGTCGCCTCTGACCTCGAATCCGTTTTCCTCGGACGTCTGAACAAATCCGTGCGTGCCAAGCGCGGTGAAGTCGCCGAAGCGCCGCCTCCGGCCGGCAGCTATCAGGCCCCCATCGGCTATGTGATCGAATAGGAACCCGCGACATGCCCATGAACCGCCCGGCCACCTTCAGACTCACCGCCCTTGTCCTCGGCACTGCCCTGCTGTCGGCCTGCGCCTCAAACACCCCGCCCAGCCTTCAGTCTCTGGCACCGACGCCGCTTGACCATTATCCGCTTCAGGCCGAGTCGCGCACCGACGCCCTGCATTTCAAGATCCACCCCAAGAGTGGCCTGTCCGAAAATCAGCGCCGCGCCCTTGATCAGGTGGCCCGCAAGGCCAGTTGGAACGGCGGCCAGGCGGTGGACATCACCATCCTGACCGCCAATACGCCCGACGCCCTGCGCGCCGGGGCGGCCATTCGCGCCTATTTCAACGACCATCAGGTCAGCGTCCACGCCGTATCGCAAACGACCAGCGCAAGCCAGCCGGCCGATGTGGTCAGCCTGATCACGCGGGAATACCGCGCCGTGGTCAATGACTGTAATCAGGAATGGGAAAATCTGGCGGCCACCCGCCACAATGCCGCGCCTCAGAATCTGGGCTGCGCCATCAATGCCAATCTGGCGGCGCAGATCGACGATCCGCGCGATATCGCCGCGCCGCAGCCTGCGACACCCGGCGACGCGGGACGCCGCAGCATCATTATCGACAAGTATCGCAAGGGCGAGGTTACCTCGGCGGCCAAGGATGATGCCGCCAAGAGCAATGTCGCCCAGGTCATCAAGTGAGCCCGTCCATGTCCTCTACTGCCAGACAGACCGACCCGTTCGACAGCTTCGACGACGCCGACGACAGCTTCACCCAGAATTACGAGGCGGCAGATGCCCTTGATCTGGGCGACCCTTTCGAGGATCTGCCCGAAGAGGATCTGCACCCGCTGACGCCCGCGCCGGGTCTGCCGCGTCAGGCCCTGACCGCCGCCAGTTTCGCCGCCGTCGAGCCCACGGATGAACTCGGTGCGGTATCCATCCCGCGCATCGGCATCCACTTCTTCCCCGAAAATGACGCAACGCTTCAGGCCTGCGACACGGCGGCTCTCGACCGTCGCATGGCGCGTGCCCAGTCGCTGGTCCGCCGCGGTGGCATCGAAGAAGCCATCGCTGTCTATCAGCACGAACCGACTCCGTCGCTGCTGATCGTCGAATCGAAGCAGGCGGCGCATGGTCTGCTGGAACAGCTTGGGCGGCTGGCCGAAGTCTGCGACACCAATACCAAGGTGGTCGTGATCGGCGCGCACAACGACATTTCTCTGTACCGCGAACTGATCCGTCAGGGTGTGTCGGAATACATGGTCGCACCGGTCAAGCCGCTGCAACTGATCAAATCCATCTCTACCCTGTTTAACGATCCGGAAACGCCGTTCGTCGGCCGCGCCATTGCCTTTATCGGCGCGCGCGGCGGGGCCGGCTCCTCCGTTCTGGCGCATAATTTCGCGCACAGCCTGTCGGAAGTGATGCAGGCCAATACGGTCATTGCCGATTACGATCTGCCGTTTGGCACCGCCGGGCTCGACTTCAATCAGGACCCGCTGCAAGGCATGGCCGACGCTCTGAACGAGCCCGACCGCCTCGATCAGGTGCTGCTGGACCGTATGCTGACGCGCTGTACCGAACGCCTGTCGCTGTTCTCGGCCCCGGCCTCGCTCGATCAGGACTATCTGGCCGATGAGGAGGCCTTCGAAGAGGTGACGCGCAAGGTGCGTTCCGTCGCGCCGTTCATCGTGATGGACCTGCCGCACGTGTGGACGCCGTGGCTGAAGAAATGCCTGATCGCCGCCGATGAGGTGGTGATCGTCGCGACACCGGACCTTGCCAGTCTGCGCAATGCCAAGAACCTGATCGAACTGCTGAAATCCTTCCGCCCGAACGATAACCCGCCGCGCGTCGTCCTCAATCAGGTCGATATGCCGGGCCGTCCGGAAATCCCGGTCAAGGACTTCACGGCGGCCCTGGGGGTTGCCCCCGCCTGCACCATCGCCTTCGATGCCAAGACCTTCGGTCAGGCCGCCAATAACGGCCAGATGATCGGCGAATGCGCCCCGGCGTCCAAGGCGCACGAGGCGCTTCTGACCCTGACCACCACCATCACCGGCCGCACTGCGGAAACGAAAAAGAAGGCGGCCTCCACCTCGCTGATCGGGAAATTCTTCCCGAAGAAGAAGTGAGGCTGACAGGTGTTCGGAAAGCGCCCCACGGATTCATCGGGTAAGCCTGCCGGCTTCGGCGCCGCGCGCGCGGCCGCCCCGTCACCGGGCGCGCAGGCCGCCGCACAGATGCGCCCTCAGGCGCTGGGTGGTGGCAACGCCTCCGCTGATAAGCCCAAGGACATCAAGGGTGCGCCACCGCCTGCCAAGCCAGCCGGCGATATCGCTACGCGCCCGCAGGGCTTGGCCGACACCCCTCAGGCCAGCGAAGACCGCCGCAGCAGCGACAAGCCCGCCGTCAAGGGCGGCAAGCTGGCCGCCGGTATCGACCAGATGCACAAGGCGCAGGCGGTTACCGAGATCGTGCGCGAGCAATCGGACTATTATCACGCCACCAAGACAGCGATCTTCAACGCGCTTCTGAACACCATCGACCTGTCGCAACTGGCGCAACTGGACCAAAAGGCGGCATCAGAGGAAATCCGCGACATCGTCTCGGAACTGGTGACGATCAAGAACGTCTCCATGTCCATCGCCGAGCAGGACGCGCTGGTTCAGGACATCATCAATGACGTTCTGGGCTATGGGCCGCTCGAACCACTGCTGGCGCGCGACGACATCGCCGACATCATGGTCAATGGCGCCGGCCGCGTCTTCATCGAAGTCTCCGGCAAGGTGCAACTGACCAATGTTCGCTTCCGCGACAATGGGCAGTTGATGAACATCTGTCAGCGCATCGTGTCGCAGGTCGGTCGCCGCGTCGATGAAAGCTCGCCCATCTGTGACGCCCGTCTGCCGGACGGTTCGCGCGTTAACGTCATCGCGCCGCCCCTGGCGCTCGATGGCCCGACGCTCACCATCCGGAAGTTCAAAAAAGACAAGCTGACCATGCGCAATCTGGTGGAGTTCGGCTCCATCAGTCCGGAAGGGGCGCGCGTACTGGGGGTCATCGGGGCGTCGCGCTGTAACGTGCTGATCTCCGGCGGTACGGGTTCGGGCAAGACGACGCTGCTCAACACCATGACGGCCTTCATCGACCCGACCGAGCGCGTCATCACCTGTGAAGACGCCGCCGAACTGCAACTTCAGCAGCCGCATGTGGTGCGTCTGGAAACCCGTCCGCCCAACCTCGAAGGTCAGGGCGCGATCACCATGCGTGATCTGGTCAAGAACTGTCTGCGGATGCGTCCTGAGCGCATCATCGTCGGCGAAGTGCGCGGCCCAGAGGCCTTCGACCTCCTGCAGGCCATGAACACCGGCCACGACGGCTCTATGGGCACGCTGCACGCCAACTCCCCGCGCGAAGCCATTTCGCGTCTGGAATCGATGATCACCATGGGCGGTTATGGCCTGCCGTCGCGCACCATTCGCGAAATGATCGTGGGCTCGGTGGACATCATTGTTCAGGCCGCCCGCCTGCGCGACGGTTCACGCCGCATTACCCACATTACCGAAGTGCTGGGCCTTGAAGGCGACGTCATCATCACCCAGGACCTGTTCCTGTACGAGATCGAGGGCGAAAACAAGGAAGGCAAGATCATCGGTCGCCACCGTTCGACCGGGATCGGTCGTCCGCGCTTCTGGGACCGCGCGCGTTATTATGGTCTGGAGCGCGAACTGGCGGAGGCGCTCGATGCTGCGGAATAAGCCCGTCATCTCCTTCTGTGAAGCCGGTGACCGGCTATGATGATCGTCCTCATCGCCTTTCTGAGCTTTGTTATCCTCGCGTCGCTCGGCTTCGTGCTGACCGGTGGTGGCGGCTCCGAGGTTGCGACCAAGCGCGCGCAGGCCATCGCGGTAGGCGCCACCTCGGCCGCCAAGCGCAAGAGCCAGCGCACCGCCGCCAGCCGCACCCCTGAGGAGCGCCGCAAGCAGATTTTGCTGCAACTCAAGGAATCCGAGCAGCGCGAACGCAAGGCGCGTCTGTCACTGACGGCGCGTTTGCAGCACGCAGGCCTCACCCCCAATGTGAAAACCTTCTGGATTTGGTCCGTTGCCGGGGGCCTGATCGCGGCGGTGATCGTCCTCGTCGTCAGCCGAAACGCTCTGGCGGCGCTGGGTGCCGGTTTCGCCTTTGGCTATGGCGCGCCGCGCTGGGTTCTGTCATTTCTGGCCAAGCGCCGCATCACCAAATTCACCGCCAGCTTTGCCGACGCCATCGACATCCTGGTGCGCGGTATCAAGTCGGGCCTGCCGGTCCATGACGGCCTGAAGGTCATCGCCAGAGAACTGCCCGCGCCTCTGGGGCCGGAGTTTCAGCGCCTGAACGAAAACATCGCCATCGGCATGGGGCTGGACATGGCGCTCGAAAAAATGTGCGAGCGCATGCCGACCCCGGAACTGCGCTTTTTCACCATCGTCATCGCCATCCAGCAAAAGACCGGCGGCAATCTGGCCGAAGCGCTGGGCAACCTGTCGCACGTCCTGCGTTCACGGCGCATGATGCGCGAAAAGATCAAGGCCCTGTCGTCCGAAGCCGTCGCCTCGGCCTGTATCATTGGCGTCCTGCCGCCGGGCGTCGGCACCATGATCTACATCACCAATCCCGGCTATATGGCGCCGCTTCTGTCTGATCCACGCGGCAATCTGATGCTGCTGGGCGGGGCCGTGTGGATGGCCTCCGGCATCCTGATGATGCGCAAAATGATCAATTTCAAATTCTAAGGCGGGTGATTTTCAGATGAAAGACCTGGCCTACACCCTGATGCAACCGGCCAATCTGATCGCCGTGGTGGTTGCGATACTGGCGTTCTTCGCCGTGCTGACGCTGATGCGTTCGTCCCTGTCCGGTGAGCAACTGGACAAGCGGATGAAGGCCGTGGCGCAACGCCGCGAAGAACTGCGCCGGCAGGCCCGTCAGTCCATGGTTCAATCCGGCAACAGCGGCCTGCGTCAAACCGATGAAAGCCTCTATAAGCGCATCGTCGATCGCCTGAATCTGAAGACCCTGCTCGAAGACCCCAAGGTGGTGGACAAGCTGGCCATGGCGGGCTTCCGCGGCCCCAAACCGGTCACCACCTTCTACTTCTTCCGTTTCCTGATGCCCTTCGTTCTGGGGGCGTTTGCGGCCTTCTACATCAATGTGGTCAACGATTTCGGTCAGCCGCAGAACATCAAGCTGCTGATCTGCGTTGCCATGTTCGTTGCGGGTTATTACGCACCCAACATCTATATCAGCAATGCCGCCTCCAAGCGCCGCGCCTCGATCGTCGCCGCCTTTCCCGATGCGCTTGACCTGCTGCTGATCTGCGTCGAAGCGGGCATGTCGATCGAAGCCGCCCTGCAAAAAGTGTCGCAGGAAATCGGTTCGGCCTCCATCGAACTGGCTGAAGAACTGTCTCTGTTGGTGGCGGAGCTGTCCTACCTGCCCGAACGCCGCATGGCCTATGAGGGGCTGGCGCGCCGCACCAACTATCCGGGCATCAAGTCCGTCTGTACGGCGATGATTCAGGCCGAAAAGTACGGCACACCGCTCGGCACGGCGCTGCGCGTCATGGCCAAGGAAAACCGCGAGCTGCGCCTGTCGGCGGCGGAAAAGAAGGGGGCGGCCCTGCCCGCACAGCTGACCGTGCCGATGATCGTCTTCTTTCTGCCCGTGCTGTTTGTCGTCATTCTGGGCCCGGCCATTCTCAACATCATGGACATGATGCATAAGAAGTAGACGTCGCGACGGCTTGCGCGGCGAGGCCGGAACATATAAAGAACATGATGACACGCCAGAAGGTCGATCATGTCGCGTTTTCCTGTCCTGCCGCCGACCTATTACCACGCGCATTTCAGCGAAATGCTGGCCTTTGTGCGCGAGGTCTATGCCAGCGTACTGGGTGAGACTGAACACAACTTCATTGCGGATTTTACGGGTCTGAGCCTTGAGGCGCAGTGCCTGTTTATCCGCATGTCGAACCGCAAACGGCCGGTGTTTACGGCCGCTGACCTCGTCTATGCCGAGATCGCTGAGATCGAGTGGCGGCTGGAGGAACTGGCCGAGGCCGGGTTCGCGCGTCGCGCTTGCGCCGAAGATTACCGGTCATGGCTCGATACCCTGACGCGGCCCGTGCTGGAGCAGATGGCGCGTGACCATGACATCCCCCTGTCGCGCCAGTGGTCGAAAGCCCAGGTGGCACGGGCGGTCGAGGCGGCCTTGCCGTTTGACGATTTCGCTGCGGGCTTTTCACAGACCACCTGGGTGCCGGGGCATCGGGAGACGGTGGGCTTCCTGCTCTACCTCTATTTCGGCAAGCTGAGCGACAATCTGACGGCCTTTACCCTGCGGGATCTGGGCGTCGTCTCGGTGCGCGGCCAGACGGCCTATCAGGCGCGTTTCGTCAGCCGTGAGGAGGCGCTGGGCGGCCACGCCTATACGCAGGCGCTACGGTCGTTAAAGGGGGCGACGCCAGAGGATTATCAGCGACTGGCCGAACGCGCCGATACCCTGCCCACCCCCGCCACGCCGTTTGTCGAAGGCCTGCGCGACCGGCTGATGCACGATCTGGGGCGCTTCTTTGAACGCCGGAAGGACACGGATCAGGCCATCGGTTTTTACGCGCAATCGGGCCTGTTCGAGAGTCAGGAACGCACCATCCGGTTGCTGCACGGGCGGGGCGAGACAGAGCGCGTGCTGGGCCTGCTGGAGGCCATGCTCGACGCCCCGGCGCACGATGAGGCCTTCCTGTTCGCCGACGACTTTTACCGCCGCAAGTTCGGCAAGAAACGCACCAGTGCGTTTACCGACCTGCTGCGCAACGGTGAAGAGATCGGTGCCGATGACCTCTATCGCGGCCTGCCGGAGCTGGCGGCCATCCGCCATTACGAGGCGCAGGGCTGGACGGCGCACCACGTCGAAAACGGCCTGTGGCCGGCCCTGTTCGGTCTGCTGTTCTGGGACGA
Source organism: Asticcacaulis sp. (assembly GCF_020217185.1). Classification (GTDB taxonomy): domain Bacteria; phylum Pseudomonadota; class Alphaproteobacteria; order Caulobacterales; family Caulobacteraceae; genus Asticcacaulis. The sequence continues at coordinate 510 of NZ_JAIWNX010000195.1, read as the reverse complement.
ACTGTTTGAGCAGCCGGGATCGCTGGCCTCGGAATTCGACTGGATGCCGCAGGCCCTGAAAGACAATCGCTTCACCGCCCTGTTCCCGCACGCCGTGACAGAGCGTCTGGGCGCGTTGGAAACAGGCCGCGCGTGGCCGCTGATTGCCGATCCACTCGCCCGCCACGAAGGCCGTGAGAATGGCGTCTTCGGCTGGTGGCCGGGTTTAGGGAACCTGCTGCGTGACTTTCTGAGCGCCGCCCCGCGAAAGGCCGTGCGTGACATAATGGCGGCCCTGTGCAGCGATTTTCAGGGCTTGCGCGACGGCTTTCCTGACCTGCTGCTCATCGGTTCGGGCGGCGTCAAATTTATCGAGGTCAAGGGCGAAGGCGATCAGGTGCGCCGGCATCAACTGGCAAGGCTCAACCTGCTGCGGCAGGCGGGATTTGAGGCCGGCATACTGCGCGTCGCCTTCAGCCCCGATCCGGATCAGGTCTATACGGTGGTCGATATCGAGACGACCGGTGGACA
>NZ_JAIWNX010000194.1 GCF_020217185.1 Asticcacaulis sp. | reverse complement strand
GGCGGCCTATGAGCGCGTCACCGAGATCGGCGCGGTCAAAATCCGCAATGGCGAGATCATCGACACCTGGCAAAGCCTGATCAATCCCGAACGCCGCATCCCGCCCTTCATCACCGAACTGACCGGCATCAGCAATGCGATGGTCAGGGACGCCCCGCGCTTTGCCGACATCGCCGACGCCTTGGACGCCTTTCTGAAAGGCACGGTCTTCGTCGCCCACAATGTCAATTTCGACTACGGCTTCCTGTCAGCGGAATATCGGCGGCTGGAACGCCCCTTCCGTTATCCCAAGCTGTGTACCGTGGCGTCGATGCGACGGCACTTTCCGGGCCTGGCGGCCTACGGACTGGGGCCGCTGTCGCGTGAGTTTGGCATTGAGCTGACCAACCATCACCGCGCCCTGTCGGACGCGATGGCGGCAGCGGAATTGCTGAAAATGGTCAATGCGAAGCGGCTGTCTGCCGTTACGGCTTTTTGAACTTCAGCGTCATGCGGTCGGATTCACCAATCGCATCAAACTGCGCGCGTTGTTCGGGCGTCAGGGCGGCGTCGCCCTTGCCACTGCTGCGGATGGGTTTCAGCGTCCACACGCCAAACGGATGGTCATGATCATCCTTCGGATTGGCGTTGATCTCGCTCTTGCCGGCCAGCACGAAGCCCGCCTTTTTCGCCGCTTCAATGACATAGCTTTCCGGCACATAGCCCGTCCCGGCCTTGGGGTCTGAGCCTTCCGACGCGCGATGCTGCTCGACCGCCAGAATGCCACCGGGCTTCAGCGCCTTGAAGGCGGCCTCCAGATGACGCTCGGTCGCCCCATCCTGACGCGCCCAGTTGTGGAAGGCGCGCGCGATCAGCACCAGATCGGCCTTACCTGCCGGCAGGGCGTCGAGCGTGGAGGCGCTGACCTCGCCATAGATCGACTTGTCCGCTACCTCGGCCCAGAAGGCGGCATCATTGGTGTTGTTCATCACACCGGTGTAGCGCCCTTTGGTTTTATGGGCGTAGGGGGCCAGGATTTCCGTCCACCAGCCTTTGGCACCGGGATAGAATTCGACAATATCGGCGCCGGGCTTGAGACCCCAGAAGGCCAGCGCCTCTGCCGGGTGGCGGTACTGATCGCGCGCCTTGTTTTCCGGTGTACGCCACGCGCCGTCGATGGCGGCTTTCAGCGCCGCATCCGGGGCCTTGGCGTGGGCTTCGTGATGGTCGTGGCCTTCGTGGGCCAGAACGGGCGTGACGGCCCCCAGGCTGAGGGCGCCGGTCGCGGCGATAAGGGCGGTAAGGGTGCGGGCAGGGCGCATGGAAGTCCTCCTGTGATGGACGACCAAGGTGCGGCGAATTGTGGCCTTTTTGCGGCAACGCCCCAAGGCTATCGTTTGCACACGCTCAGATAAAAACGCTCGACGACTGATCGACATAGACGCTCATGGCGCATTCCAGATCATAGATGACCAGCCGCGTCAGATGCCGGATCAGAATGGCTACGGCCTGCGCTTCGGCGTCCGGATAGGTGGCGCTATAGGTCTCCATGATGGCGGCACACAGATGGTCCAGAATCAGGCTGTAGCCAGCTATGTGCAGCTTGGGCGACAGGCCGATGCGGAAATGCGCCTCCCCCACCCGCGCCACCGAGGCCGAATAGACGTCGTCAAATTCCGCCGACAACACGCAGTCCCAGTGCCTTAACTGACCGCTGATCAGCCGCGCGGTCCGCTCCTCACCGCCGAAAAAATCGTCCAGTTCCGGAAAGCGCCCCAGATGCGCGTAGAAGCGTTCCAGACACGCCGGCAGCAGGTCCATCAGATACGCCCGGTGCGCCCGCACGTTTCGGCACATATCCCCGTCTATGCCATAAAGCGCCAGACGGCGTGCCCCGACCAGCGGGTCGTGCAGGGCGGTGGCGGAAAAGAAAGAAGCTGACATGCGGGTACTCCAGACAGGATGGTGAGCCGCACAGCCTGTACCCAATTGTTTAATCAGCGCCCAAGGACAGGCAAAAACCGCCTGCGTCATGGTGTCACGCTACCGCCCCAGCCTTTCCATGACGGCCATTGCCCTTAGCCAGCCGCCCCCCTATAACCATAAGCCTATGCTTCGGAGTCCCGCCTTATGACCGAAATCCACGGCACCGCCCCCGCCCGCTTCGCCGCCGTCAAGGACCGCTTTGCCCGGCATTTTGCCGAAGGCCCGGACGGTCTGAGCGAAAAGGGCGCGCGTTTCACCGTGGTGCAGGCGGATGAGGTCATTCTCGACCTGTGGGGCGGGGTGAAAAACCGCGAAGGCACCGAAGCCTTCACCGAAACCACTCTGACACCGGTCTTTTCCTCGACCAAGGCCGTGACCGCCCTGATGATCGCGCGGCTGGTCGATCAGGGGAAGCTCGACTACGCCTATAAGGTCTCGGTGCTGTGGCCGGAGTTTGGCCGTAAGGGCAAGGAGAACATCACGCTGGGGCAGCTGATCTCGCATCAGGGGGGGCTGTCGGGGTTCAGCCCGCCGATTGATCCGACCACCTGGTTCGACATTCCGGCCCTGCTGGAGGCCCTGTGCGATCAGGCGCCGCTGTGGACGCCGGGCGAAGGCTCCGGCTATCACCCCATCACCATCGGCTATCTGCTGGGGGAAATCTTTCGTCGCGCCGATGGTCGCACGCTGGGGACGGCGCTGCGCGAAGACATCGCCACGCCGTTCGGGCTCGACCTGATGATCGGCACGCCGGACAGCGAGTTTTCCCGTATCTCGGAAATGTGGAAACCTACGCGCGCCCCGGACCTCGGCCCGCTGGATGCGATCAAACAGGCCGCCTTCCTCGACAAGGGCTCCTCACCGGCCGGGCGCGGCTCAGCCGACTGGCGGCGCATGGAAATCCCGTCGGCCAATGGCCATGCTACGGCCGAGGCTCTGGCCCTGCTGATGCAGGTGGTGGCCAATGGCGGTACGCTGATGGGGCAGCCGCTGTTGTCGGAAAAGACGCTGAACGACGCCACCAAGGAGCGGGTTTTCGGGCGCGACCGCGTCCTGCCGTTCGACCTGTCGTGGGGCGCGGGCTTCCTGCGCAATCGCGGCATCGGCATCTATGGCCCCAATGCCCGCGCCGTCGGCCATTCGGGCTGGGGTGGGTCGTGCGTAATGGCCGACCCGGACAAGCGCCTCAGCATCGCCTATGTGATGAGCCGTCAGTCGCACTACCTGATCGGCGATCCCCGTCCAGTCGGGTTGATCAATGAGGTGTACGCAGCACTGTAAGCCCGACTGGACAAAGCACAGAAAGTCCGGTCGGGCTGATTAATGAGGTGTACGCAGCGCTAAACTAAGCGTCCCCCCTGATATCAGGGGGGATACCGCCGGAATCGGCGGAGGGGGGTTATCCCCCGCTTTACCCCACCCGCATCTGTCTGGCGCGACGCCACGCCCCAAAGGCAAACACCCCTGCGCCGAACCAGATAAAGGCGAAGGACAGCGCCCGTAGCGGCGTGAACAACTCGCCCTGAAACAGGCCGATCATGAAGGCAATGGTCGGGGCCATGAACTGAATAAAGCCCATCGTCGAAAGCGGCAGACGACGCGCCACGTAGGAAAATAGGAACAGAGGCAACACCGTCACCGGCCCGGTCAGGGCGAACCAGAAGGCGTGCGACAGGCCGCCGAAGAAGTGCCCCTGCCCCGTCCCTTCGAACCACACCAGATAGAGGATCGATGGTACAAACAGGAAGACGCATTCAACAAACAGCCCGGCCAGAGCCGACACGGCCAGTTGCTTGCGGATGATGCCATAGGTGGCAAAGGACAGGGCCAGAGTGAGCGCGATGTAGGGAATATGGCCAAGCGCCAGCGCCTGAATCCCTACCCCGACGATGGCCAGACCGATGGCCGCCTTGCCCCAGTTATCAAGGCGCTCCTTGAACAGGATCGCCCCCGCCGCCATGTTCAGCAGCGGGTTGAGATAGTAGCCCAGCGCCGACTCGATGGTGTGGTGGTTGGTCACCGCCCACACAAAGACGCCCCAGTTAATGGCGATCATCAGCGCCGCCACGAGCAGGGTGAGCGCCACCTTCGGCGTGCGGACGATGGTCAGCACTTCCGGAAACTGCCGGGTGATCAGCACCAGCCCGCCCGACCAGATCAGCGCCCATACCGATCGGTGCGCCATGATCTCCAAAGCGCCCGCGCCAAAGTCTTTCATCGGCAGATAGACGAGCGGCGCAAAGCCCCAGACGGCATAGCACAGTATGGCCAGACCGATGGGCGAAGCGAAAAACGGCTGAGACGGTGTCGTCGGCGTAGAGGTCGTCATGGAAACATCCAATCACTGTTCTTTACCTCCCCAATTTATTGGGGAGGGGGACCGCACGACGCAGCGCTGGCGCTGCTAGATGCGGTGGTGGGGGCTCGGAGTGTGCCAACACACCCGGTGCCCGTTAAAACCTACGCGAGCCCCCCTCCGTCTGGCCTTTGGCCAGCCACCTCCCCCGGCACGCCGGGGGAGTAAAGAGACGTGTTGGTTTCAGTTTTTACTTCTTAGAGCGGAATGATTTCTAGTGGAATCATTCCGCTCAAGCCGCCATTGAGGCGGCGGCCAAGGTGGCAAAGCCACCGCCCGGCGAGGGGCTAAACAAAAGCTGGATCATTATGTTTCTACCAGAAACCATAATGATCTAGCGCCACAGCATGACGCGGCAACGAAAAAACCGGCGGAACCCTAGGGGTCCGCCGGTCTAAAGGATCACTTTGCGTTAGTGATCTTTAGGCTGTGACTGGCGTGATAACCCCGCGTTCGTCGAGAAGCTGTGCGATCTGCACGGCATTGAGCGCCGCGCCTTTGCGCAGATTGTCCGATACGCACCAGAAGGCGAGTCCGTTCGGCACGGACGGATCGTTGCGCAGGCGCGAAATGAAGGTGTCGAATTCCCCGACACACTCCTTCGGCGTCACGTAACCGCCGTTTTCGCGCTTATCGACCACGGCGATGCCGGGGGCCTCGCGCAGGATTTCGCGGGCTTCGGCCTCATCCAGCGGGTTTTCAAACTCGACATTGATCGATTCGGAGTGGCCGACAAACACCGGCACGCGTACGCAGGTGGCGAAGACTTCGATATCGGGGTCGAGGATCTTCTTCGTCTCGACCTTCATCTTCCACTCTTCCTTGGTCTGACCGTCTTCCATGAAGACGTCGATGTGCGGAATGACGTTGAAGGCGATGGGCTTGGTGAACTTTTTGGGCTCGGTTTCGCCCAGGCCATAGACGGCCTTGGTCTGATCCCACAGCTCATCCATACCGGCCTTGCCGGCTCCGGCCACCGACTGATAGGTCGAGACGACGACGCGCTTGATGCGCGCGGCATCATGCAGCGGCTTCAGCGCCACCACCATCTGGATGGTTGAGCAGTTGGGGTTGGCGATGATGTTCTTCTTCTTGCAGTCCCAGACGGCGTCGGGATTCACTTCCGGCACGATCAGCGGCACATCCGGGTCCATGCGCCAGGCCGACGAATTGTCGATGACGATCGGACCTTGCTTGCCGATCTTTTCCGACCACGCCTTCGACACGTCACCACCGGCCGACATCAGCACGATATCGACCTTGGAGAAGTCGAACTGCTCCAGGTCTTCGCAACGCAGGGTGCGGTTGGCAAAGCTCACCTCAACGCCCAGCGATTTGCGCGACGCCACGGCGTAGATGTCCTTGATCGGAAAATCCACCTCTTCGAGCGTGGCAAGCATCTCACGGCCAACAGCGCCGGTGGCGCCGACAACGGCGACACGATAGGTCATCGGAAAACTCCAAAACTGAGTGAGGTTGGCGCAAATAAACAAAAAGGCATCGCGCCGGTGGCGCGTGCCTTATCAGAGAAAGCCAGAGGGGAAAACGTCTTTTTTTCTGTGCCCTCAACTCAATCAGACTTATGTGACGCCTGACTGAGTTGCTGGTTTCTTTTGAGATTATTTCAGGCGTGCGCCGCCATGCCGCCCGGATAGGAGGGCGTGGTCGGCATGTGGCGGATACGATCCAGCGCCGACAGCAGGGCTTCGCGGGTAAAGGGCTTGGGCAACAGGCCATCGCCGCCAACGGTCTGGCTGACTTCGCGCAGACGTGCCTGTTCCTTACCGGTCAGAAAGAGGATGGGGGTATGGCCCAGATTATGACCCTGCTCGATCTGACGGATTTCACGCACCGCCTCGATACCGGACATGACGGGCATTTCAACGTCCATCAGAATGGCGTCGTATTCGGAGATTTCATAGGCTTCGACGGCTTCGCGCCCATTGGCGGCAAAATCCACATCCATACCTGTGGGGGACAGGACGCAATCCATCATCTTACGCAGTGCGGAATTGTCCTCAACGCATAACAGTCTCATCTGGGTACGCTCCTCCGGAACTGTCTCTTCTCACGAAACATGCTCCCATGTTACAGTTTATTTCATACAAGTCCTATCAATTCCCTAACGGGTACTGATAAATTTATCGGCAAAATCCTTGCCAGATAAGTGATTTCGCCGCTTTATAGCCGCATGACCGCCGCATTCCCGTCCTTCACGAATTCTTCCGATGACGGAGCCTTCGAAGCCATTGTCATTGGCGGCGGCCCGGCGGGGTGCGCCTGCGCCCTCTGGTTGCATAAGCTGGGGGTTCGCGCACTGCTGGTTGAGGCCAGCGACGCGCTGGGCGGTCTGCAAAGGCGCAGCCCCTACGAAAATTTGTGGATTCCCGGCCTTATGGGCCACACCGGTGAAGAGGTGGCCGGTGCCCTGCATCGCCATGTCCATGCCATCGGCGTGCCCTGTCAGCTCAACAGCCGCGTAAGCCGCATCGAAGCCGCCGATGGCGGATTCAGGCTTCGGGTCGAAGGCGAGGCTGTACGCGGACACTACGGGACACAACATCTGGTAATCGCTACGGGGACGCAACCGGTGAGAGGACACTTCCAACCGGCGCACAATGTCGCCGTCGGACCCGGTTATCCTATGGAAAACCTGGAGGTGCGCAATTGTAAAATTGCGATACTGGGCGGCGGCGATAATGCCTTTGACCAGGCCCGATTTGTGCTGCAACGCGGCGCAAAATCGGTGACGATTTTCTCTCGCACGCCCCCGCGGGCTCAGCCCGGACTTCAGGCACTGATCCCGGAGGCCAAGGTGCGCATTGGCCCCTACACCGCCGATCAGGCACGCATGACCATCAATGGAGAGGTCTTCGATGCCTTTGGCGTCATGTATGGCTTTGCGGCGCAACTGCCTGACGGCCTGCCTCAAGACCTTGAGTTGAAAAATGAAAACGGTTTCATCGCGGTGAACCGGCAGGGCGAGACGGTCGTTTCCGGTCTGTGGGCCTGTGGTGAGGTGACTGACTACTGGCACCCGTGCGTGACCACCTCGGCGGCGCATGGCATTCAGGTCGCCAAGCAGATTTCACTATGCCTTGGGCGCTAAAGGGGCGCGGCGTCATTTACGCTTATGCAGCATTTTTTTAACCGCAAACCCACACTTGTCTGCTAGTTTGGGCGGCACATCTGTTTATCACAATTTCGTGACACTTTCGCCTGATGCCCGGTTCCGTCAAATCCGCCTACAAGCAACTGATCAAATCGGGTCAGATCGCCGCCGATCCGGGGCAGGCCGAGGCCGTGGACGTGTTGTCGAAGCTGGAGCGGACCTTGCGTGACAGTGCCGGCTTCTGGCAGGGGCTGTTTGGCGGCGCGCAGTGTTACGGCCTGTACCTATGGGGACAGCCGGGGCGCGGCAAGTCCATGCTGATGGACCTCTTTTACGAACACGTCGCCTTTGAGCCTAAGCGCCGCATCCACTTCCACGCCTTTATGGCCAAGGTGCATGAGCTGGTGCAGGTGTGGCGTCAGGGCGATGCGAAAGAACGCCAGTCCGTTTTTGGCACGTCGAAGGGCGATGATCCGGTGGCCCCGGTCGCCCGACTGATCGCCAGAGAGTCGAAGCTGCTCTGTTTCGATGAGCTTCAGGTGACCGATATCGCCGACGCCATGATTCTGGGACGACTGTTTGAGGCTCTGTTTGCGCAGAAGGTCACCATCGTCATCACCTCCAACCGCGCGCCCGAAGCCCTGTACAAGAACGGCCTCAACCGCGACCTGTTCGTGCCCTTCATCGACATGATCCGCCGCCAGATGACGGTACACGAGGTCAGGGGGCCAAAGGATTTCCGTCTGGATCGCCTGAGAGGCGCGCGCGTCTATTTCACGCCGGACGATGCTGCGTCCGAAGCCGCCTATGACGTCCTGTGGCGCGACATGGTCGGGCCGGGCAAGGCGGTCGCCACCACGCTGAGCGTCAATGAACGCAAGCTGACACTGAAACGCACCTGCGGGCCGCTGTTGCGCGCCAGCTTTGCTGAGCTGTGCGCCGAAAATAACGGTCCGGCGGACTATCTGGCCATTGCCGAACGCTTCACCACCATCTTTATCGACCATATCCCACAACTGGGACCGGAAAAGCGCAACGAAGCCAAACGCTTCGTCACCCTGATCGACGCGCTATATGAGGCCAACACCAAGCTGGTGGTGCTGGCCGCCGCTGAGCCAGCCGCCCTTTATCCAGCGGGCGATGGGGCGTTTGAGTTTGAGCGCACCGTGTCCCGCCTTGAGGAAATGCGCTCGCAGACCTATCTCGAAAAAGTCGCCGACTGACCTTTTTTCTGTCACCTGACTGTCATGGGCAGCCGTTACAGGCACGGCCATTGTCGGTCCACCTATCTTCCGGGGCCGTCGCTTTCAGGGGCCCCTGCCATGTCCGTCCGCGTCCTCAGCCTGATTTTCGCCACGCTCAGCCTGCCGCTGTCCGCTATTGCGCAAACCGCGCCGGCTCCCCTGCCCGCCACACGTGACCTGACGCAGGACGCTGGTTTCAAAGCACAGCAGGCCGCCATCGAGGCCGCCGCCGCCCAGATGCCCAATACGGGCCGCGCCAAAAACGTCATCCTGTTTATCGGCGACGGCATGGGCATCAATTCGGTCACCGCCGGACGCATACTGGCCGGGCAGGTGCGCGGTCAGGACGGGGCCAGCTACGTGTTGTCATTCGAAGCCCTGCCCTATACGGCCTTCTCCAAGACCTATTCGACCAATAATCTGGTCACCGACTCCGCCAATGGCATCTCGGCCATCACCACCGGCGTCAAGACGATCAACGGCGCCATCGGCGTGACCGGTGATGTGAAGAGCAAGAGTTGCGACGGCGTCGCGGCCGCCCGCGTCCTGACCATCGCCGAACAGGCCAAGCTGTCGGGCCGCTCGGCCGGCGCCGTCACCACTTCCGGTATTACGGACGCGACCCCCGCCGGCACCTTTGGCCACACCTCGACGCGCAACTGGCGCTCAGACGCCGACCTGCCGCCCGAAGCGGTGGCGGCGGGCTGCACGGATCTGGCCCGGCAACTGGTGCAGGCCCCGGCGGCGCTCCGCCTTGACGTCGCCATGGGCGGTGATCTCGAAGACTTTCTGCCCGTGACCGCCGGCGGCGTGCGCAAGGACGGGCGCGACCTGACGTCTGAGTGGAAGGCGCAAAAAGACGCCGCCGTCCTGACCGGCAAGGCGCAGCTTGCGGCGCTGAACACCAAAACCGCCGGTCCGGTTCTGGGCCTGTTCAGCAAGGGCGACCTGCCCTCGCCGCTCGATAAGCCGCAGGACGTGCCGGGTCTCGATGAGATGACCGCAAAGGCCATCGACCTCCTGTCGCGCAATGACAAGGGCTACTTCCTGCTGGTCGAATCCGCCTCGATCGACAAATGGCATCACAAGAATGACGCCCACCGCGCCCTGCACGATGTCGATGAACTGGCCAAGGCGGTGAGCGTTGCCTTGGCCAAGACCGACCCCAGGGATACGCTGATCCTGATTACCGCTGACCACAGCCACGGCCTGACCCTGTCAGGCTACGCGCCGCGCGACGGGCGCATCGACGGCGTGTCCGGTCAGGGCGACAAGGCCTATCCGCTGCTCAGCTACGCCACCGGCCCCGGCGGCGAACACGCG
>NZ_JAIWNX010000193.1 GCF_020217185.1 Asticcacaulis sp. | reverse complement strand
CACACGGGCGGCTATACAGCAGAGGAGACTGAGGCGCTGGGCTTCACCAATCCGGCCCTGTTCGGCATGCCGAGCGCGGCGCACGGCGGTGAGGACGTGCCGGTCTATGCGCGTGGTCCGCAGGCCTATCTGGTGCGCTCGACCGTGGACTCGACCTATCTCTATCAGGTCATGGCCCGCGCCCTGTTCGGGGCGGAGACGCCCCGAGCGCAATCCGATAAAGTGCCATAAAAGTGTCTTGGCACTTTTGGCTTCGCCGAACTTCGTTTCGGAAGAATTGCGCGACCAAACAAAAACGTAGAGCATTCGGCGGCTCAACTTAGCCGCCGAATGCTCTAAGACAAAGCCGTAGCCGCCAACCAGCGCCGCGCCGTAGCGAGGTGCATCCGTTCGACCATCTCACCATTGACCGACACCACGCCGCGATCGGCGTTTTCGGGCTGCGCAAAGGCCGCCACCACGGCCCGGGCCCAGTCGAGCTGATCCGCCGTCGCCACAAACACCGCATTGGCGAGGGCGATCTGCGCCGGATGTATCAGCGTCTTGCCGTCAAAGCCCAAAGCGCGGCCATTTTCGCATTCGCGCCGCAGCCCCTCTTCATCGCGGAAAGCATTATAGACGCCGTCGATGACGCTGAGGCCGAAGGCGCGACCATGCAGCACGATGTGGGAGAGGGCCAGTTGCAACTCTGTGCGCTCCGGCGTTGCCGAGACGCGCAGATCAGCGCGCAGATCATTCGGCCCGGCGATCAGGCCCTGAAGCCCCGGTGCCGTACAGATCTCACGCAGATTCAGCACCCCCTTCGCCGTCTCAATCATCGCCCAGACCGGGGCTTCATAGCCGTGCAGGTGCACCGGCAAACCCACCTTGGGCACGACATAGCCGTGCAGCCCGTGCCCGACAAAGCGCGTCAGAGCTTGCAAAATCGACGTCTTCAGCGCCGGATCGACGCGCACCAGAACCACCGGCGCGGCAAACCCACCGGCCTCAAGCGCGCGAACAACGCGCTTCAGCGCCTCAGCCTTCTCTGCCTCGCCGGCGGAGTCCTCCAGATCGAGGATGAGGGCGTCGGCCGCCAGCGTCGCCACTTTTGACATCGCCTTGTCATTAGCGGCGGGGACGAACAGCACGGAACGGAGCGGCAAATGCATCATGGTTTTATTATACCTCCATCCGGTCAAACCGCTAACATGCTAAAACCACAAACCTTTGTAAGACTGCTCAAAGGGTTGCTGGTCAACTAAATCGGTTGCATGCAGCTCAGGGGACACAAGCGTCCCTTGTCAGACTGTGGTTTTAGGATCATATTAAGGGCTAAGCGAAAGGCTTTTCCACAGGGAATACCATGCAATTCGAAGATACCTATTCGGTTTCGACCCCCTCCGCCAGCGATATGGCCAGGGATCAGGGCCTCAAAAAATTCCTGCTCGGCATCTATCAAAAGATGGCGCTGGGTCTGCTTGTAACGGCGGCCATTGCCTACGCCGTGGCCAAAACACCTGCCCTCCTGCAATTGCTGTACACAACGCAAGACGGCTACATCACCGGCTATACGATTCCCGGCATGGTGTTCGCTTTTGCGCCACTGGGCCTGAGCTTTATATCCGGCATGTTCATGAATGATTTGAACGCGGCCAAGTCTGGTATGTTCTACTGGCTGTTCGTCGTCATCATGGGTGTGTCGCTGTCTTCGATCGCCATCCTGTATGCAGGGGCTTCGATCGCGCAGATGTTCCTGATCACGGCGATTGCTTTCGGCGGTCTGTCTTTGATCGGGTACACGACCAAGGTTAACATGACGGGCTGGCGCACCTTCCTGTATATGGCCGTGCTCGGTATGATCGGCGTGAGCCTGCTTAACTTCTTCCTGCTGAAATCCTCCATGATCGAGGTTGTCATCTCGGCTATCGGCGTTGTGGTGTTCTCGGCGCTGATCGCTTATCAAACGCAGTCACTGAAACTGATGTACTACGAGATGGGCGGTGCTTCGCAGAACCGTCTGGCAGCTATGACCTATATCGGCGCTTTGGGCCTTTACATTAACTTCATCAACCTGTTCCTCAGCCTTTTGCGCCTGTTTGGCAACCGTAACTGAGTGAGGCTCAGGTCTGGACCTGAAACCCCGTCGGAGCGTTCCGGCGGGGTTTTTATTTACCCGATCACATCCAGCTTCGTCTTGTCGAGCACGCTCAACACCGGCTCCAGTTCGCGCCCGCGTTTGAGCACCATGCCGTTCTGATTGAACACCGCAAACGCCCCCTGCTTGCGCGCCAGCGACGGGCGCTTTTCGATGCGATAGACGGGGGCTTCGCCGCTACGGCGGAAGATGTTGAAGGCCACGACGTCGGCCAGACTGTCTATGCCATAGTCGCGCCAGTCGCCCGACGCCACCTTACGCCCATACAGTCTGAGGATCAGCTCCAGTTCGCGGCGTTCAAAGAAGACCGGCCCTTTCGGCGCGGCGACAAACCCTGTGCCCTGATCCTGAAAGCTCATGCGGCGAACCCTTCGTCAATCCCGGTTTATAGTCGCCCGATCCTGTAAAAAGACAAGAGGTTTGAAGCACCTCTCCATGCAAACGGTGACATCACGATCACGTTTCCAAAAGAAATGAACCCACCCCAAAATGACCTCATTTCAGCCGTTTAGGCGCCCATATTGGCCTGTAAAAGATGAGTGTCGGCCGGATCGGTTCGTCGGGTCCACCCCCTGAACAGCCCCCCAGCCCAGGACCTGACCGCCAGTCAATGGCAGTTCCCCTCCGGCCGACATGCCCTCTTTGTCCCCCCTGAAGACGAGGCAAAAACGCACCGCCCCCTCCCCGGCCGGTGCGTTTTTTATTGGGGTATTACAGAATACCAGCGACCTTTGCCGCCTCGTCCAGACTGTCGCCGATCAGGGCCATATTCTGGATGGCCGACAGGCCCCACTGCGCCGTGCCATTGGTCGAGAGCGTGGGGTCTTCGTCCAGCGGCCGCAGTACCGCCGGACCGTCGATGCGCTGTGTACGACGCTTCAGCCCGCCATCGGATTCGCGGCCTTCCTTGCCAAAGAACTCGCTCCACGCCCGCAGCGCCAAAGCCTTGTCCTGTTCATGGAAGGCGGCAAAGGCCGTCAGGCGCGAATGAGCATCGCGCAGGTTGCGCCCGCCGGGCACGCTTCCCAACAAGGCCTTAAGCTCATCATTGGGCGCGTTATAATAGCGGCAATATTCCAGCCACGCCTTGCGATAGGCGGGCACATCGACCAGTTCCCACAGTTCCGAGGTCATTTCGACCACCCCGAACACGGCATTGAGGTGCGAGACGCTGATGTAGTCGCCGTCGCCCAGGAATTTACCCGTCTTCAGGTCATAGGGCGCTTCGCCTGCAAACCAGCGCCGCTTCAACCCGGCAATGGTGGTCATGCCGTTGACGATACGGTCGCGCCAGCGCGTATCCTGCGTACGCTCCCATTCGGTCAGCCACGCGCCCAGAAACGCGCCCCATGACGTCCCGAAGCCGGAGGCGACGACGCCCTTCGGACGCTCCCGGCCCGGTGCGGGCGGCAGCTTGCGCGAAATATCGACATTTTCCAGCGCATAGTCGGAATCGACCAGATCACGCATCAGGTCACCCACGCGCTCATCGGCGGTCAGGTAATAGTAGATGCGGCGATAGGCGACGTTCGACACGCGCGGCTGCTTGGACGAATCCGACCATGGCTGCACGCCATGGCGCGTGCCAAAGCCTTTGAAGCGGCCAAGGTGATAGACATCGACCTCACCCGTCTGCCGCGTCATGGCCTCGGCGAATTTGAACACGTCGGCGCGGCCCGTGCGCAGATAGGTGTACCATATCCACAGGTCGGTCGAGAGTTCGGAATTGTCCCAGGCATAGCCGCCGATATCATAGCGCCACATGTGACGCTCTGCATCATAGGTGTGCATCACATCGCCATAGGTCCAGAAGCCGTACCAGCGGCGCTGATCGACCTCCTTCATGTAGTAGTCGATCTGATAGGTCAGGCGGTCTTCGAGGATTTTGCGCGCCGGGGTCGATGAATTGGCCACGTCCCAGTCGCCAAAAACGCCGCATTGGTGGATACGTTCCGGCGACAGCACCAGACGCGCCGGATTGGCGACCTGCTCGGCCATATCCGAGAACACCTGATGCGAGGGCGTCGCCCCGAGTACCCAAAGATTTAGCTCTGAGGTACGCGCCACGCCGGTCGCCGTGTCCCAGCCCTTTTCGTAGTCCTCATAGGTGATGTTGAGGCCTTCGATCTCTTCCGGGTGGGTATCCATACCATCAGCCGAACGATAGGGGCGCACATCCATGGCCGGGGCGTCCGGCGACCACAGCCACGCGGTGATCTCGGCCATCTCCGTGTGAGCATTGCGCACATCAAGTTGCGTCGGCGAGCGCTGCCAGAAGTCCTTGAAGCCCAGCGCCACGCCGCCGCTCGCCCCACCGACATAGGCGAGCCCCTTGGTGCGCGTCCCGGCATTGGAGTCGATCCAAGCGTGACCGGCGCGCGTGCGCTTTTTGATGGTGTAGCCATCGGGCGTCAGTTGCGACAGCGTGAAATCGCCCCATTCCGGTATCCATTTCAGCCCGTCCTGCACCGGCTTGGCCATGTCGGCGACGGCCACAGCCCTGCCTTCGACCTGAGCGACGCCCAGCCCCTTGCCCACCGGGCGGCGCAGACCGGTCAGCGGACGCACCGCCTCACCCCAGACGCCCACACCGTCGCCGGTCAGGCGGATATGGCGGTTGTGCGTCTCTTCGGTCATCGGGGTTTTGGCGGTGATCCCTAGGCCGCGGATGAAGTCCTTGAACGGGTCACCGTCATAGATGAAGGAATGCACGATGCGCACGCTTTCGGACCCGGCGTAGAAGTAGAGCCGCACCGAGAAGGGCAGCCAGTCGCGGCCATTTCCGGAATGCACGCCTTCGATCTTGAGCACTGCGCGCACGGGACCGGTCTGTTCGACCGTGACCTTGCTGATCTTGCTGCTGAAGCTCTGCTGGCTGACACTGCCCGTGGCGTCGAGATCGGGCTGGCTTTGCCACAAGGCGACCAGCTTCATCTCCTTGAGCGTCAGGCGGCCCGCGCGAGTGGCAGTGGCGATCAGATGCTCACCGGAGGTCGGCACCACCCACACCAGATCACCGGAAGTGACAGTGACGGCGGCGGCCTCCTGTTTGACGCTGACGGCCTTGGCAGGCGCAGCCGCCTTGCCCGGCGCGAGCGATAAGCCTGCGGGTTTGGTTCCGGCAGGCACGGCATGCGCCGTCCATTTCAGCGATCCGTCGGGCCAGTAGGCCAGCGGCCACGACTGCACCGGCACCTCACCCAGCTTGAAGTCCGGCACCTTGCCCTTGGCAGGCTTCACCGTACCGCGCGGCCACGGCACCCCCAGCGTCGCCCCTTCAAAAGCCGCCGGCGTCCCGTCCAGCCATCTGAGATCGGTCGAAGCCACCGGCGTGGCCTTGGCCGATACCGCGGCCTGCGCCACGGCGGGCAGGGCGCTCAGGGCCGACATAGCCACGGCGGATTGCAGAAGATGGCGGCGAGAGAGAGAGGTCATGGTTCCCAGCCCTAAAATAAAGTCAACGATTTGAACGCCGACGGCGGTCGTTTCCGGCGCAATATCGCTCAATTTTGTCCAAAATTGATCACACAACCCGCTCCGTCAATAAAAAACCGCCGTCCGGAACCCCGGACGGCGGTGATTTAATAATCTTATGAGAAGACTTAGTTACCCATGCGATAAGTCACACCCATGGAGAAGGTCCGTCCACCATATTGAAGGTTCTGAATCGTTGGTGATCCATCGGCAAACGTGCGATCAGCACCATTTGATGTGGTTGTGCCCTGTTTAGTCAGGTTACGCCCTTCAAAGTAAAACTCAACATTTGGACGGAACTTATGCGTAATCTTGGCATCTATATATTTTGTTTCATCCTGCCACAGCTCGTTACCCGGCTGATAGGGCGCAGGTCTCGCATCAAAATTAAGCTCTCCAGGATAATTATTACGCCCATTACCTCCACAGGCTTCAATACAGATGAAATACTCACCGCGACCTTGGTAAGAAATACGAGCGTTTGTCTTACCATCATCATACCAAATCGAAAGATTTGCAAAATATGACGATTCACGCGGAGGAGGCATAACCTTACCAGTATTAGGATTCACGATATTATTAGGCGTTTCAGATTTTAGCTTAGAGTAGTTAAAATCCGCACCTGTGTAACGGAAATACCATGGAAGGAAAGTAAATGCGGTTTTTGTGGTGAACTCCCAACCTGTGCGTTGCAGACCTGGTGCGTTTTCCCACGTCGGAAATACATAATCTAAATCTGCCAGTGATTGGCCCGTTACTGGGTCAACCAAATCAGTGCCTTCAAACAGCTTTGATGTCTTGGTAACCCCGATCGGATTTCCAATGCGCACATCAAGCTTGTGCGTTGCCAGAGAGAACATAGTATCTTTGTTAGGATACCATTCGATGCTCAGGTTCTGATCCCACGCCGTGTAGGGCTTAAGTTCGGGGTTACCAACGCGAGCACTACAACGGTTATCTTCATCATAACCCGTTATGCTAAGTGTGCGACGCTGATCAATTTCACAGGTGCCGGCTGGCAACAGCTTGTCGACCCCCGGACGCGCAATCGTCTTACCTTTGTAATAGCGCAGGACAACCTGATCTGGCACAACCCAGAGACCAATATTATAGGTCGGGAGCCAATCACGGGATTCTCTCGTGATAGCTGCGTTCCGGCTGATGCTGGTTGTGGTGATACCAGCCGCAGCACCCGGATTGTTAGAGTCGAATGCCGCAGTAGTACGTATAGCAGAGATGGTCAAAAGACCTATGCCCGACGCTTCTGTTTTGATGGTGCGCAGGCCGACATTGCCTTCAAAGGACATGCCAAACGGCAGATCATGTTCGAACTCAGCCATAAAATAGGCCGCTGTGAACTTCTCATCATAACCGCTATACGGCTGGTCGTACATCTTGCCATCACTGGCCATGCATGTCTTGACGCAATCAAAGTTATAGTTTTGTGCCGACGGCACAAGACTCATCAACTTCTGGACATCAATGCCTTGCCAGTTTTTCATATTCTCCGCACCTTCATAGCCCGCGAAGAAGTTGGAGTCAGGTTGTGCGATCGTATCGCCAATAATTTGCTGCAATTGCGCCGGTGTGAAGGTCGTAACCCCCGTCAAACGGGATGCCAATGCCGTGTTAGCGACATAACCATAATTACAAGGCTCGATCGAGGTGCTGGTTGGCTGGCATGCGCGGAAGCTCCCACGCAGCACAGTTGAAGGCAACACTATCGGCGCGACGTAGCCGGGCTGACCATATGTACCGCTCGCTGAGCGAATGGTCATGCCACCTGGACGGCTCCATGCCTTTCCGGTCGGATTGCGGAACTGTACGCCGCTTTTAAAGACGGTGAAGAAAGGCAGCTTGTCTTTAACCTGATAAGTCAGATCAACCTTAGCTGTTGTTTCATCGGACTCACCCATCCAAGCGTCAAAATTGAGCCCAAAACTCCCGCTTACCAGTGGACGCTGCGCCACACTGTAGGCGAGTAGTCCGGCAGGATTATCTACCGTGGGAGCGGCAGCGTTTTGAGCCGCTTGGGTGTTCAATTGGACATAGTTTGCCGGGTTGGTTTCGTCGTATGAACCGAGAATTTCATGGCTCCACAGACCACTGGGCTGAACGAAGAAGCGCGCTGCACCATAGTTGAAGAAGCGGTTTGTAGAGACATTAAATCTTTCGTAAGTAGATTCAGATTTTCCTGCAAGAAAATCAATCCGCAGGGAGTCGCGCTTGTAGGTCCCGCCAAACTGTGCATAGCTACTTTCGGTGCTAAATGGCTCCCATGACTGAGTAATGTTTGAGCCTGCGTCTCTCATCACATATTCAGTGACGTAGTGATTGGCATCCACCTTAACTGTTGATGGATCTATGCTGGACACATTACCGAGAGCTGCCTGATTGTTGAAGATGCCTACGCCATCATAAAGATAATACCGTGAGCGTGCGCTTTGTGGCACTGAGCGCAAATAGACGTTGCCGCTAGACACCAAGGGACTCGCCCCCAATGCGACGTCCCATACGCCGTTAGGATTGGTAGTGGCAAAATACTGGTTCCCTGGATTCAGACCCAGTTCTTGTCCGCCTGAAAGACTGCGCCAACGATACTGGCGGTCCACCTCGCGATTTGAGATATTGTATTTTGCATACACCGTGAGATTGTCGTTTACACGGAAATCGAACCTCAAATCCGCAGAAAGCCGAGAATCGAGTTGAGTGTTGTCGTAACTCCGAACCAGATTGGGCTCAAGATCGTTCCACTGATTCAGACAGGTTTGCAGTTCGTAGACGCGCTGATTGCGACGGGCAGCGGTATTAGATTGGTTTGCACCCGTTCCAGGAGTTAGCAGCGGAAACGCCGAGTAACACTCAGCCTTGGTTTTAGCCGCTGCTGATTTTTCAACAATCTGACGTGGTGTATAGACAGAGTTGGCTAACAGCGTGTCCGGATTCAGCGTTGCACCTACACCCGTACCACCTACTGTCGATGGATTAAAAGTGAAAGTTTTGTCCGGCGAGTTGTCAAAATCAATACGGCCTTGATAGCCCGCATTGTTAGCTGAAGTGCCTTGCTGGCTCGAATTGTTCTGATAATTACTTCCGGTAACGCTTAGGATAACCCCAAGACGACCGTCAAGAAATTTGCGGGAAGCAATAAGGTTATAGTCGGGACGCCATTTTTCACCCAAAGAATTTCGGCGCATACCCACGCGCAAGGAAACATAGGGCTTCTTGAAATCGAGACCGGTGCGCGTCTGGATGCGAACCCCGCCACCCAGCGACCCTTCGGTCATATCCGCCGTCGAGCCCTTGACGACATCTACGGTTTTGATCAGGTCGGAAGGCAGTGCCGTTAAGTCTGCGCCGCGAGCGCTTCCTGCCCCACCCAGCGCGAAACTGGTATTGCCAACTCCCATGCCATCAAGTTCGACCCGGGTCAGTTCCGCACTGTTCCCCCGGATATCAATAGTCGAACCTTCCCCCATTTCGTCTCGTTGAAGCGCCACACCCGCCACACGCGAAATGGCTTCGTTGAGGTTTTTATCGGGGAAGGCACCAACGTCATCAGCGACAATGGAATCAACGGCCGTCTTGGCGCGCTTCTTGCGATCGTTCGACGACTGCTGCGCGGCGCGCGCACCGACGACAACGACGGTTTCGATGTCCTCAGCGCCCGCCTTGACCGGCGCGGCTTCCTGCGCGTAGGCAGCGCCAGAGACGACCAGCATGGCGAGGCCCGAACCAGCCATCAGATATTTCGCGAAAGACGACTTGGGTGACTTTGAGGGTGGTTTCTGCATTTATTCCTCCGATATGCCGCCGAAACGACATGCCCCTTAAGAACTGTGTTGGTTCCTAGACTGCACGGGGAATAAAGGTGCGGACGCACACGACGGCGCGCCGCATTACGGAAAAACGACTCCAGACGACAGAACAGACCCCGCCTTTTGTTTTGAGGCGCAGGCACACACACATATCCCGTCAGTTCGGAAACGCCTTCCGGCTTTTCACTCCCCTGCCAGGGCCCTTTGTTTTTGTGCGGGCCTCTGACGCAACAACCTGTTGGATGACACTGATCCTCATTGATCGAAGCTGATAAGTCAAGCCACAATGTGATCATAATTGGCCTTAGGTCGGACAATTGCGACACATTGCAGCGAATAAGTAACACAAATGTCACACAATTCAGGCCGTTTGAGCAAATTATTCAAAAGTTACAATCTTTTATGAGGCTCACGCGAGGGTTGCGGGCGGCGTTTGACCGGCTGTCATTTTCATATTTAGTTGTTTTGTTTCAATGTGCTGCATAGGCAATAAGGTGATTATCACATTCCGGCCCGCCGGGCTGAGCGCTCCGCTTTTGAAGGGCCGCTTAAGTCACTCAAAAAATCAATT